>NC_014824.1:0-300000 GCF_000179635.2 Ruminococcus albus 7 = DSM 20455
TCCTTTTTATCTCCTATAATTTTCGACTATAATATTTTTAGCATACTTATTGATAAATGGAGGTACATAAAAATGATAACCGAAAAATTAATGGGAAAATATCAAAATTACATTTATAGAGACATAGAAAGCGGCTTTACTATATTCAGACTAAGACCTCAACTGTCGGCAAATATTGCAGATAAAATGAAAGGAGGATTTGTGATCTGCAAAGGTGTGTTAGCTACGATCAATACTGAGATCCCACTGGAATTATCAGGAACATGGGAATCAAATGACCATGGATGGACATTCAGTGTAATGGATTATACTGAGAAAAACTGGGATGATATGATAACCCTGGATTTTTTGAAAAGCATAAAGGGAATAAATGATATCGTAGCAAAAAAGATCATAGCAGAATTTGATGATTTTTTTAATGATATCAAACTTCCGGGAGCTTCAGTCAGACTATCCATGATCTCCGGAGTAACAGCTGAAAAAAGCCAGCAGATCATAAATCAGATAAAGAATCAGTCCGAAAAAAGAGAAATAATGAAATTTCTTTTTATTCATGGAGCTAAAATGCTTCATGTGGACAGGCTTTATTCCAACTACGGACTAGAAGGTATTGAAAAAATCAAGGACGAACCATATGAAATAGGATTACAGATAGGGCTTCCCCTTAAATCCTGTGATTCTATTGCTTCTTCACAGCAAAAAGATATGAAGGATCAAAAAAGGATTAAAGCATATATTGAAAATTATCTTCAAACGCAGATGATGTCCGGTAATATATTTATCAAAGAACCACAGCTCCTGCCGGATGTTTTAAAAGTTTTGAATTTTGACACATTCTCAGGCAGTGACAGATTCAGAGTGCTCATGGCGTTAAAAAACTCTGATGAAGTGGTTTATGCTAAAGATGATGATGGTTCAAAGATCTATCTGAAATACTTGAAGAAAGCTGAAGACAATTTAGCTGAACAAATAATACGATTGCAGAGCGCGGGATTAAAAACCAAATACAATGAAGAATATGCCAATTACGCCGAATCTATTGCAGGATTCAAATTTGCTCCCGAGCAAAGAGGAGCTTTCAGACTTCTGCGAAAGACAGGAATCGGTATCCTCACTGGAGGACCCGGAACCGGAAAAACAACGACGGTGAAGGGGATAATCGATGCATACGAAAAAATGTATCCCGATAATAAGGTCAGACTTTGCGCTCCGACAGGACGAGCTGCACAGAGAATGACCGAATCTACCGGACGACCTGCAACAACGATCCACAGGCTCCTTGAATACAAGCCTTTTGAAGGGAAAGAGTCTGATATAAGATGTAAAAATGAATATGATCCGATCGATGCGGATTTTATAATCGTTGATGAAGTAAGTATGCTTGACTGTCCGCTTGCTTCGCTGTTCTTCTCAGCGGTAAAATCCGGAGCATTGGTCATTATGGTAGGTGATATTCATCAGCTCCAGTCTGTAGGAGCCGGAGACGTACTGAATGATATGATCAAAAGTAAAACCATCCCGGTAGAAAAGCTGATAAAAACATACAGACAGGCTGCGGACAGCAATATAATAAAAAACGCAAATGAGATAAACAATGGTCATGACTGCTTAAGGCAGGACAGTGACTTTGAAATTTATCAGACTCAAAACATAACAGACAAAATCGTAGATATAATAAAGGAGTATCATAAACCAGATGATCTTTTTTACGCCCAGATACTTTCTCCATCACATAAAAATGACGGCGGAGTTGCTGATATAAATAACAGACTTCAAAAAGAGCTAAACCCGGGGATCGTTCCGGAGTTGATCTATGGAAGAAACAGAAAATTTAAGCTCCACGATAAGATCATCATGATAAAAAATAATCCCGAAAAAGGATATTATAATGGTGATGTAGGCTATATAACCGAAATAGGAGAGGAAGAAATGACTGTAAAGATACAGGATACAGAAATAAGACTCAGTAAATCAAATCTGGATGACGTCAAACTTGCTTACGCAATGACGATCCATAAGAGTCAGGGTTCTGAATTTCCAATAACTATCATAGCGTTGCCAAATTCGGGAATGCTTAAAAGAAATCTGCTCTATACAGCGGTAACAAGAGCGAAGAAGAAAGTAATCATAGTCCAGCAGCAAGGTTCAATTTCTATGGCTGTTAAACGTAACGAAGTAGGAAAAAGAAATACGACCTTGGTTGAAAGATTACATGATATAGTAATCGAAAGATGTATCGAATTGCAATAAAAAGGAGAAAAATTAAAATGATTATAAAAGGAAAAATAGACAAGATCTTTGCCGTAAGAGGAGATTGGGCATCTATATTAGTTTCCGGACTCCCTAAAGAAGAACTGAAAAATGCAGGATTTGCACTTTCAAAAAATCAGATAATGTTTGTAGGGAATATACCAAATCCTGTAGAAGAGTGCGAAATGGGATTCAATGGGGATTGGGTCAATCATCCTAAATACGGAATGCAGTTCAAGGTAACTGCCTCTAATCTTCTGCTGAATGACAAGAGCTCACTATTTAAGTATCTCACTTCAGGATTCGTCGAGGGCTGCGGGAAAAAAATAGCAGAAGCAATAATTGAAAAATTCGGGGATAATGCTATTGACGTAATCAGTAATGACTTTGAAAAATTGACAGAGATACCAAAGATCGGAAAAGCAAAGGCAAAAAAGATCCATGATTCATATATTAATACGTGTGGTATGATGCACATAATGAATCTTTTTAAAGGTCAGATCACTCAGAAAAAATGCGTAAAGATCCACGAGACTTATGGTGATAAGGCCGAAAAGATCATTCAGGATAATCCTTATCAGCTGATATGTGATATAAGAGGATTCGGATTCAAAACAGTTGATGAATTGGCTGTTTCTTCCGGAATAGCTCTTAATGATCCAAGAAGAGTAAAAGCAGCAATAATCCACACGCTTGATACAATAAGCAATGATCAGGGGCACTGCTTCATCATGCTTGATGAGCTTGGTGATAATATAAGAAGCCTGATAGATAACATCGACGTACCTGATAAAGTTATAATCAAGGAGATCAAAAGTCTTTACGAGGAGGAAAAGATCATTCTTGAAAAGGATGGCGACTTCGTTCGTGTCTATCTGAAAGAACTGTATGACGCTGAAAATGACCTTGCAAGAAAAATAAGCATTATGAAGAAATACAGGAACAGAGCTTACAGAGAAGATATTGTAGATGATACAATCGAATTAATTACTTCAAGAGAAACAAATCCGGATTTTGAGTTTGAGCCGCTTCAGGTCGAAGCTGTAAAAACATCTTTAAGAAATCATTTCAGCATTATCACCGGCGGCCCCGGCACAGGAAAAACTACTATTATCAATGCAGTTGCTAAAGCAGCGATTGCAATGAAATTCGGGGTTATACTTCTGGCTCCAACAGGAAGAGCATCAAGAAAACTCGCAGAAAGTACAGGACTTGAAGCCTATACGATAGCAAAATACACTTTCAGTAAAGGTGCTATCGTTGGCGATGAGATAAATAACAAACCGAACAGGCTGTTTATAGTTGATGAAACATCGATGATAGATGTAGAAAATGCCGCAAAGCTGTTTTACTTGATAAAGAAAACAGACACCGTTGTGCTGGTCGGAGATATCGATCAGCTTCCATCTATCGGAGCAGGAAACTTTTTCAGAGATCTTGTCAGCTCAGGGCTTGTTCCTATGGTAAAACTTACTTTTACTCACCGATTCAAAGGCTCAATTGCGGAGAATGCAAGGTCGATCAATCGAGGTTCAAGCAAATTCAAAGAAGACGATGAATTTGAGATCATCAAAGAGAAAGATCCTATCAGAAGGCAGGAATTAGTCTTAGCCAAGTATTACGAAGAACTAAAAAATGCAGGAGGTAATTATAAAAGAGTGCAGATAATCGTTCCTATGAGACAAAGAGGAGACACCTGCACAAATACGCTTAATAAAATAATACGCGATAAAGTTAATCCACTAAGACTAAAGCAGCAAGTCTTTGGTCCCAGTCAGTTCAGAGTCGGAGACAGAGTTATGCAGACTTCAAATGATTCTGAACTTGGAGTTGCAAACGGCGATTGCGGTATAGTATATGCCATAGACAACGATAATGCATCAATGGACGTAATGATGGATGTAGGCGGACGCAAGACCTACAATAAACTCCAGTCTACAAACCTTACCATCGCGTATGCGATCACCGTACACAAGAGCCAGGGTTCTGAATACATGACGGTAATTTCTGCATACGGTAATGCAGACTATGTAATGCTTCAGCGTAACTTGCTCTATACTGCTGTAACAAGAGCAAAAAATAAAATGATACTGATAGCTGACCCACAGGCGTTGTACAGAGCTGTCAATAATATTGAACCCATTATTAGAAACACCTCTATAAATGAAAAGATCGCCAAATATGACAGGATATAATTTGCAGAAATCAGTTATCATTAAAAGAGACCACTTCGGTCTCTTTTTTTTGTTTTTTAAATTTTCTGATATAATTATAACAGGAGGGGATAGTATGCTTTTTTTTAATCCACTTAGAAGAAGGGAACTTGAGGATTATAAGGATAAAATATTCAACCGCACAAAAATCGAACTCAAAAAAGGTTCAAAATACACTGCAGATAAAGCTGAAAAAATATCTGATAGCTTCATAAAATTCAATGTATCAAGAAGAACCAAGAAAGGACTGTCTATTGCTTCTGTCTCGGTCGCAGTATTTTTGCTTTCTGTATATATTCCATCATGGATCACAGGTACAGAAAAAGAAGAGTATTACTCTTTGCCTATAGACCCTAAAGCCATTGAATTTAATGAAAAAGCTGCCGTAAATTATCCTGATGAAGATTTCGACGGAGATGGAATAACTAATTCTTATGAAATTTTATCAAAAACGGATATATTCAGTGACGATACAGATGGTGACGGCTTTGGCGATAAAGTTGAACTTGCACTTAATACAGATCCGGTAAAAGCTGATCCGCTTATAAAAGCGGTTAAAAAGAAGGATAAAGCTGAGGGTAAAACTATAAGTGATCCGTATAAAGACGACGGAGTGATATTATGGGCGGATAGTTATGAGGATAAGGCAAATGGCTATGTCATCAAAGATAAGAACGGATATTATATCAGAAATTTTAAAGGATGGGCTCAGTTCCCAGAGACCTTGCACAAATACGTGTATAACTACAATACAAAAGCACAAAAACTCGAAAAGATGAAATACAGAAAAGTTGAAGATGCTTATTACATTAATAAAGACAGTTATATCGTTATTCTGGATAATAAGCCGAAATACAAGTATACATTTTCTGCATTCGGTACAAATTACAAATTAAAAAACGCTTTCTTTGGGAATACACTTGCTTTTGTTTTGCCGGCAAAGGGGAAGACGTACTTGAAATGCCAAAAAACACCTTTGTTCAGTGATTCTGAGAGCAAAAATATTATTACAGATGTTAAGGTCTTAAAATACACAAATGATTTTAAGGACAGAATGACCAAAAACACAAACACAGCAGCTGACCTTTCTTCTGTATTGAAATTTATAGAAAGTAACAAGTGCGTATACGTCTCTTTGTTTGACCCTGAAGAAGGAGAAAGTGTAGGCATCGTGTATGGTTATACTCCCGAAGGAGATCTGCTTGTAGCCGACCCCGAGACAGGAGATTATTCGGGTAAGATAAAAATCAAACTTAAGGCAAGAAAAATTGTGGATGAAAATAATGAAATAGGAAAACTTATTTATTTTGATTTTACCGGACTTGGCTTTGATTCAGAAAAGGGTTCCAGGATTAATTTCTTTGGTACGGAAACATCAGATGACTATGTAGATTATTTTTCATGACCTATTTGAAGGATCGTTTTCATAAAATGATCCTTCTTTTTATTTCATTAAATTTCCTCGTATAATAATTGTAAGTGATTATTATGAGAAGTGGAGGGAATGCAAATGAAACTGATCACAAATCTTGAAGACATCAAAGATGCCTGCAATCTTGTGGATCTCGCAAGAGAACTGGATATCGATATGCAGAGGTCGGGCAGTCACTGGGCAATAAGATGTCCTAATCACCGAGGCGGTCAATACGACAGGCATATCGGCAATTGCTACATAACCAAAAATCACAAAAACTTTATATGTAAAAGCTGCGGCAATAAAGGTGATGCGCTTACACTCGTGCAGCAAGCAACAGGGTGCTCCTTCCTGGAAGCGGTAAAGTTTTTATCCAACTTCGTAGAAATAGAACCGTCTTACATAGAAGAAGGAAAGGAATACACTTCAAATAACGGAGAAAAAGATGTATTAAGAAGAATAATTTCTCAAAAAGAGCAAGATTTTTTAGGAATCAAGAATTTTGCTGTTTACGGGGTTTCTGAATTGATCGAACCTGACGAATTTGATTTAGCATCAGAACTTAATGCGACCCCGGTAACGTATGAAAATGAAGTATTATTTTATTTCACTGAAAAAACATACCTCACAAACCCATTAAAAAAGATAGCATCCCAAAATTATGAACTATACCTGAAAATAATAGAAAATGCAATTTTCAGGAAGTATGAAAAATTGAAGAAAATTTTCGATATCTGGGAAAATTCGCCCTATGCAGCTGATTCTTATGATGTTATAAAAATTGAGTTTGAAACACTTCGTACTATATATAAAAATATAGGCGGAGAAGAGTCGAGAATAAAGATCCCGGTGCTCAAAAATCAAAGTTTAATAGACTTGTCTTCATTATGATCAGTAAAGACATTTTCTTCATTTGAAAATGTCTTTTTTGTTGTAGTCAGTTTTCACCTATAATTATATATAGAATCCCGTATTGATGAATGGAGGTATTAAAATGGGAAAAATAAAAACATTATTATTGCATAACCATACGGACAACTCAATTAAAGATGGAGCACAGACTCCGAAAGAACTTGTACAGAGAGCTAAAGAGCTTGATGCACCTGCTGTAACATTAACGGATCATGGTGTGCTTACAGGAATATTCGAGTTTATGAATGCATGCGAAGAAGAAAACATAAAGGGTATCCCCGGTGTGGAAGCATATATAAAAGAAGATGAAGATGAAACGAGAAGACATCTTGTTATTCTTGCTAAAGATGCGCAGGGCTACAAAGCGATTGAAAAAGCAGTTACGGAAAGCAATCAGCGCCTGGTGACGATCCCTTCCATGAAAAAGGACATACCTACTATGAATAAGGCTATCCTGACAAAATGGTTTGGAGAAGGAGCTATGGGGCATGACCATACAATAGCTACATCAGCATGCGTGCAGGGCGTTATTGCGACGGAGCTTACACAGAACAACAAGTATCAGAAGAACATAGATAAAGCATTAGAAAAAAGAAAGAATTATCACAATCCCTCTTCTACTATATTTATAGAACTTTCAAAAAAGCTTGAGGATGCTTCCGCAAAAGATAAGGAAATGAAAGAAAAACAAAAAGAACTGAAGAAAGAAGCTAATCTGGCAACTAAAAAAGCTGAAAATTACATGAAAAAGAAGGAAGGTACACCTGACTACGACGAGGCAAAAGCAGCTTATGACAATCTTATAGAAAGAAAAGAACTTGCAGCTAAAGAACTTATCACTGTTCAGTCTGAGCTTGCAGTATGTAAAAAACACATAAATGAAATAAAATCGAAAATAAAGCCGTTAAAGGACAGTTTTGCAAATTATACAAAATACGACTCGATCGTAAAGGAATACGAAGCAAAGCTTCTTGATGAGAAAACCTTACTGGAAAATGCAAGAAAAGAAGCCTTGTACTATTCTGAATTATTCGGTAAAAACAATTTTTTTATAGAACTTCAATTTCATGGATTTGAAGATGAACAGTATGTATTTCCAAGACTTTGTAATATTGCTAAAGGATTGAACATACCATGTGTTCCTGCCAACGATGCACACTATACCTATAAAACAGACGCAAAAAGAAGAGAAATGCTTGTAGCTGACTCCTTCAAGAAAATCATAGAAACATTGGATGAAAGATCTTGTCAGCTTTTCATCAAATCTGATGAAGAACTAACTGAAGCGTTGACTCAGATACTCACTAAAAAGGACGTTGAACAGGCATTTGAAAATCTCAGACTTATAGCTGACAATTGCAATGTTGTTCTTCCCAAAGAACATCATTATCCTGTTTATCATCTTCCCGAAGGTGAAACAGACTCGTCCTATATTAGAAAGCTTGTTCTTGAAGGTGTAGAAAAAAGATACCCAGGCGGTAAAGCATCTGACGGAACAGTATGGGATCAGGAACATATCAACAGAATGGAATCAGAGCTGGAAATAATCGGAAAAATGGGATATAACCATTATCATCTGGTAGTTCAGGATTATCTCAATTTCGGAAGAAAACTCGGATTCAACTGCCCGGAAGGTGTAGGATATACGATAGGACCCGGCAGAGGCTCAGCTGTAGGTTCATTGGTATGTTATCTGCTCGGCATAACCGACCTTGATCCATTAAAGTACAATCTTTTCTTTGAAAGATATTTGAACCCCGAACGAGTATCTATGCCGGATATCGATGCGGACTTTGCTAATTTTGTAAGAGAAGACTGTATTGATTATATGAGAGAAAAATACGGAGTTGAAGGCGTTTGCGGAGTTACTACAAAGGGAACACTCGGAATTAAAGCAGCTATCCTGCTTGCAGGACGAGTAAACCCTAAAACTCATGATGACGTTCAGAGAGTTCGTGCAATCTCTAAATTAGTCCCCAAAGGAGCAAAACATTTTACAGATCTAATCGATGTGGCAGATAAAAGCAAAGGCGACATAAAAAGCTTTATGCTCAGCAAATACTCTGCAGGAAGCATAGAAAGACAAATAATCGAAGATGCATCAAGTGTCGAAGGATTAACCGTCAACTATGGAAGACATGCTGCGGCAGTCATCATATCGGATACGGGTAACGTGTCCGATCAGGTAGCGCTGATGAGTACCGGCGGTGCCTGGGCAGTACAGTGTACTAAAGAAGAGGCAGAAGCAGAAGTCGGATTATTGAAGATGGACTTTCTCGGGCTCATAAACTTAGATATTATTACAGCGACTTTACGAAAAATTTATCGTAACACAAGACGCAAGATCAATATGAATACGGATGTTCATTTTGAAGATGAAGTCTTTGAGGGAATATTCTCTACAGGAAATACTGATGCTGTATTCCAGTTTTCATCTGATGGAATGAAACAGATGCTTAAGGAATTCAGACCATCATCTTTTGAAGACATCATATTGCTTGTTGCTGCTTACAGACCCGGCCCGATGCAGTATCTTTCAGATATCATTGCTGTAAAACACGGCAGAAAACCGGAATCATACGCAATACCGGAACTTAAACCTATTCTTAACGGCACATACGGCAAAACTGTATATCAGGAGCAAGTGCAGGAAATCTTCAAAAAACTTGCAGGCTATTCTCTTGGACAGGCTGACCTTGTTAGAAGGGCGATGTCTAAGAAAAAACTGAAAGAGCTTGCAAAAGAAAAAGAATCTTTTCTGCACGGAGATCCCGAAAGAGGAATAAAAGGCTGTATTGCTAACGGAATAAATGAAGCTGATGCCAATATACTCTTTGACGAAATGATGGATTTTGCATCTTATGCATTCAATAAGAGTCATGCAGCGGCTTATGCTTATGTGGCTTATCAGACAGCATGGTTGAAATATCACTATCCGACCGAATACATGGCTGCGGTCATGGAACATTCCAAATATGACAAACTGCCTATGTACATTTATAATAGCAGAGATATGGGACTTACTGTTAAGATCCCGGACATCAATAAATCAGACGTAGGGTTCATAGCTGAAAAAGATTCTATCATTTTTGGCTTTAGCGGAATGAAAGGTGTCGGAGACGTAGATATCGAAAAAATAATCGAAGAACGCAAGAAAGGAGAATTTAAGTCACTTAAAAATTTTATTTCAAGAACTAATTTATCTATCGATACCTTGAAAAACCTTGTTTTCGGTGGAGCTTTTGATTGTTTTGGACAGACAAGGAAATCAATGTTCAGTTATGTTGAAAGCTTAAAAGATATAAAAAGCGAAATAGAAAGTATTCAGTCAAAAATTGATGTTTTGACAGAAAAGATGAACGAAGATGCTTCTGAAAAGGACAAGAAAAAGCTAAGAGAGCTTGAAAAGAACTGTGATGAATATAAAACAAAGTATCAAGACCTTATTTGCGAACAGGGCTACGAAGATAAGATCGGAAGATTGACCGCAGAGAGGAATATATTGGGAACTTTTATCAGTGACCATCCGATCAACAGTTATAAACTGGAAAACAGTGTCAAGATCAAAGATCTTCAGCCCGGAAATGATATTACAGTATATGGATTAATAACAGATTTTCGTTTACTGACAAAAAAATCTACAGGAGAAAATTTCTGCAGCTTTAATCTTGATGACGGTACCGGAGTGATCCAAGCGATGGTTTTCACAAAGGCTTATGAAAATTTTGGAGAAAAGCTTGTAGAAAATGAGGTCGTATGTCTTACAGGATTCATAAAAGAGGAAACTGTACAGTCTTTCTCAAACAGCGAGGAGGATGATGCAGACGAAGAAAAGATCTTAAAATTCTACGCGAACAACATTGGCAAAAAGCCGATAAAAAAACAGTATTCAATACTTCTCGTTCTTAAAACTTCTGCTATGTTGCTGGCAAATACGATAGATGGGAAGAAACTTATCGATTATATAACAGAAAATTATGAGTCACCGAACGGGATAGGCTACAATCTTCTTGTATACGATGAGACCTTCTCACAGATACGAAGAACAGATAAAGGGTTGATAGTTAAGTCCTCTATACTGATGGATAAAAATCTAAAAACCCAAAAAGTTCAGATAATGGAATAATTATTTCCCCAAAAAAGCGAGGCTAAAAAAATTAGCTTCGCTATTTTTTTTATTTAGACAATTTTCTGCTATAATATATTTGTAGAAAAAATAACACACTGAGGAGGTGATACTAATGAAGAAAAAACTTATCATGAGTCTTGTGGCTTTAGCTGCTTGCCTGAGTGCATGCGGGAGTTCCGGCAAAGAAGCAATACAAAAAGAGCCTTCGAGTTATTATACACAAACAAATTTGTCGGCGCTTGAATACTCAATGTACATAGCAAACAAAATTTCCGTAGCAACAGGACAGCTCAATACCCATATGGCAAAGATAAAAAATGTAGCTGATGGTTCTTGCTCGTATGAAGATGAAATAAGCGCCATTGATTCTTCAATCGAGACTTTAAAAGAAGACAAAGTGGATCTCTCTTATGTTTATCCCCCTGACAGCTACTCAAGAACCAGAGAAGATGCTCTTACATACTGGCAGGATGCTATAGATAAACTGCAGGAAGTATCCGATGAGTTATCCGATAACGATATCACAAGTGATAGAGCGATCGAATTATCATCCAGACTTTCAGACATCTACACATCCATACAATCGCTTAATTTCGTAGTTTGATACATTACCGAGGATGTAATAACAATCTGCTGTCTCTCGGATATAGACAGTATTTAAATGAGGTGGAAACATGGCAAAGGCCAATTATATTTCTTTTTTAGGTCAGATCTTGAATGATCCGCAGCTTAAGATGAATTCGAATTCGGAAATCTTTCAGGGCCGATTGGTCATGAAAGTCGTAAGGCGTTTTGTTGATGAAAACAGAAGGATCGAGTTTTCTGACCCTATAATCGTTACCGGAAACCCCAAAGTGGCTAAAATGATGACAAATCTTAAAAAGTGGGATATTTGCTCCTTAAAAGGGGTGCTCACAACAATGAATGTTACCCGTTCATGGATCTGTCCTGAGTGCGATTATACAAATCAGCCTGTTGGTATGTATACTTTAATCACTCCTATCTTTATGGAAAAAACCATGGATATGTCACAGGCGTTTTCGTCTTCTGATGAGAGAGATCAGCTTTGCGAAGCGGAAGGCATTAAGATACTTAAATCTCACAACGAAGTCTCCAATATAATACATGTTATCGGTACTGTTTGTAAAATGACCGAACTTTACGATAACGGAACTTCGGCTACACTTAACTTTCAGATCGCTGTTAATCGTAGTTTCCGACTGATAGAAGGCGATCCGGATATCAGAACGGATTATCCTTGGGTAAAGCTTCATGGAGATAAAGCAAGAGAAGCAGCAAGAGTTCTTAGTGTAAATTCAACCGTATTTATTGACGGATCTATTTTTACAAAGATGGTCCAGAAGAAAACATACTGTGAAAAATGCGGCAACGAACACGTTATAAATGAGCTTGTTACCGAGATACATCCGTACTCCGTGGAATATCTGCATAACTGTAATCTTCCTGCTGATGAATATACCGAAGACTATACTGATTTCCCCGGATAACGAAAGGATGTGCTGAAATGGCTAATCTTCTTAACGAAAGACTTAATTTGGATAATGATGATACACCAAAGAAGAAAAAAACAAAAAAAATAAAAAGAAAAAAAACTGAACCACAAAGCCAAATAATAAAACCTATAAATAAAAATGAAGTATTAGAAAAAAATAATAACTCTATTTATGACGAAGAACTGGAAGCGTTGACCGCGGATGAATACATTCGTGAGCAAAAAGCGATCAAAAAAAGCAATAGAAAAATTTACTTTACGAAAATCTTTATGTGTTTTATGTGCGCGTATCTGCTTTTCTTGATATACGGCGTAATGGTAACAAACTACGATTACGACGAAAAGGGAAATGTTACTGCGCAGATATTAAGCATAGAGGATATACAAAATCAGAATGAATATTCAGCTCTTATGGGCTATTATATAGAAGCACGAAACATTTATGAAAAAATACTTATTTTGAATTATCGTTATGATCAAAGCGAAGAAGATGCACTTGATCTTGTGCCTGAGTATGAAACGGTGCTTGAAGATGTAAATAAGCTTATAGTTCAACTAAAAGCAGTTACTCCCTCAAAGCAGTATTCTCAGGCTTACTCACTTTTGATCAGTTGGGTAGATACGGACATTGCATCTTTTTTACAGGAAATTTCTGCAGCTATCTCGCAAAATAATGCGGAACATATGCAGAATGCAATAAATGATAAAACAAGAACATATAATGACTGCCATCAGCTTACAGCTAATATGATAAGCCTTGGTGAACATGTAAAGGGCGTAAGTATTTCTGAACTGAAGGAGTGGTCTCCTGAAGAATTTTTAAAGAAAGAAATGGGTGATGTCTAAGTGTCGGCATATAATGATCTGCTTAATAAGTACAATACTCTGGTAGCTAGATGCCAGTCCCTGCAGGAAACACTGATAAGTAAGGAACAGCAGTGGAATATAGAAGCGGAAGAACATAAAATCGTAGAAGATAATATAAAAAAATTATGCATACTAATTCTGGCAAAAGATAAATCGCAGATAAATCTCGGTTCAAACAGTGGCTCATGGAACGCTTGTCAGATAAGAGATCTGATCATCCAATCAATCGACAGCTATAAAAAATACAACCGGGAAAGATCATTAACTCTACAACAGTTGCTGGATCTTGCGGAAGAAAAACAACATACTATCGATGGATTAATAGACGAACTGGAATTCTATAAAAACAACAGCGGGAAAAACGTTGACTACGCAGAAGAAAAGGAATCGAAGGCAAAGGAAAAAGCTCTCGAAGAGGCGATTGAAGGGCTTGATTTTGAGGAGAAGCAGAAGATAAAAAACAATAACGCTAATATTCAGCTCATCGACAATGAATCCGGAGTGAGTGACCTTATTCTTGATGCGATGGAAGAACTGGATACATTTATGCCAACCGAAAAATCTGTTCCGATCAAAGATTCCAACGGAAAGATCGCTTTGGCAAGAGAAAAAAAGCGTCAAAATAACGTTGTAAAAAAATTTGCATCCGAAATGGATGTCGGGAGAGTTCTGAATGATCTGTCTCCTGTTCAAAAAGACATCATCACTATAATAGGCGAAAAGGGTTTATCCGAAAATATGGAAATAATCCAGGAGTTGTACAAGGATGAAAAAAACAAGACAAAAACAAAAGATAGCTTAAGTTCTATGATATACACAGCAGAAAGGGAATTACAGGCAACCGGTGTTATAATTTCGGAAAATACAGCTATTCCTCTTGTAGGAAAAGCAAATGTCAAGATAATAAGAATGACAGAACTTGGAAACCGACTGTATTCTATGATGCATAACAAAAAGCCTGTTATTTCCGAAGCAAACAGACTTCAGGCAGAACATGATAATATCCATCATGGGTATGGTATTAAAGCTATCTCGCAAAGTATGCAAAGCTGTGATCTTTACTCGCATGTAAGCATGGATTGCCGAAGAGATCCGTTTATAGTTGATAAAAACAAAAATAGAAATGTAACATACATTCCTGATATAATTGCTGTTTACAAAAATGGTGACGAAAAATGCTACTTTGAGTATGAAAGATGTAGTCGTCCCGATGATGTAATTGCTGAAAAATGCAATAAAATGTGTCATTTTACACGAAACATGTATTTTCTGACCAACAATAGTAACCACGCTAATAATTTAGCTAAACAGCTTACAAAATGGAAAAAAGAAGCTGCTAAAAGAAAAATTAAAGCCAAGATCTTTTTATCTACAGTAAAAAGTTTTCAAGCTAATAATTTTGACATAAAGGAAAAATGGCAGTTTTATTGGGGTGACAATGACATTGAACCAATAACGGAAACGAAAGTAGATATGCCCGATAATTAATTTTGTCAGATGCAATTTTCTCATATAATTAAAATGTGAAAGGAGAATGATTTTATGGCTGATATAATTCATTCATTTATAGCGTTCAATGTTAACGCGTTCAATCATCTTGTATATTTACTCTCTCAGAATATCTCTATTATCATTATTCTGATTGCTGCCGTTCTAACGGCTGTTTTATCGCTCAAGGATGTCGTAGTTAAGTCTACCCGTGATCAGAGACCAATGATTTAATAAGGAGTGATAAATATGAAAGGTGTTAATAAAGAAGTATACAAAGAGCCCATGACATCTCAGGAAGCAACTGCTTATATAAAAGCCATTGGTTATCCTGTATTGATACTGCTCTTGTCGATGTTTTCTATAAGTGTTTTTTCCGGATTCGGCACAAGACTTATCGCTCCATTGACAGCCGCAATGTGGGGAGTGGGTGTGATCGGAGCTCTTGTATTAAAATCGATGAGAAAAGAAATCTTAAAAGAAACGCTTGCTTTTATCGGTATTTATCAGACAACTCTCCTCGGATGGAGAGAGGCTATAAAGTTAGTATCGAACGTATCCACTGAGCAGATCATGGCATCCTATAATCAAGTGATATCGTTAAACCAGAGTTCTGCATTGCCCGGATACCTTCAAACGGCACTATGGGCGACAACGATCCTTGTGCCGGCGGGTTTTCTCGGAAGAGAAGCAACGCGAATATATAGGTTTACTAAAAAAACAGACAAAAACAAAGCTTTGAATCAAGTTCGTGGCATCAGACCATAGAAAGGAGAATAGGGAATGGCTTTAACAGTATTTGATATCAAAAGAATATTACAGCCTAAAATCTCAACTATGCCTTCTGATGATTTCAGGATCATTGATTCTTGGGTAGAAGTCGATGAAAATTCATCCAAATCTGTTCCCAAACGACCGATCAAATATCTCTGTTTTAAGATAGAGGTCATTAATCCCGGAAACGGTGAAAAAAACACTATTTATAAAGCACTAAAATTTTACAGAGTTAAAAGACTGCCTAAGTCCTCAAAAGAATCAAAAACCTTTATGGATATGCACTCACAGGTTTTGGCAGCTCTTTACGAAAATGAGATCAATTTTGTAACTATAATAGCAAATATCATGGATCCTCCGTTAGGACTGCTTTTCCTGTACGGTGTTCAGGGCGTTTCAAAAGATCTCGAAGAAGCAAAAATGATAGCGGATACAGATTATGTATCTCTCGGTGCAGCGCTGCAGGGAACGTATAAAGTTCTTCATATGTCTCACATAGAACAGCAGGAGACCGAATGGCTGAGACAAAAGATGTTCAATATGGAATACCTGACTGCTGTAAGAGGTATCCCGAAGGCGAATTCTCTTGGTGTTAGTGTTTCAAAAACGACAATGGATAATAAACCCCAGAATCCCGACGGAACAGGCACACTTGAGGAAATAATTCTCGGTATGTCTGATTATGAGTATGTAATTCAGATTCTTTCAACTCCTGTTAAGATGGATACCTTGACAGCCTGGAGCATGGCAAACCAGATGAACATGACTGAATGGAATGAACAGCTGCAGGGTACTAAAAGTCTTAATTTTTCGCTTAGTATCCCTATGATGTATATGGCAAATACATCAAATTCTAAGGGATGGAATCAAGCATATTCTGATTCCTCAACTTTGTCTCACGGTACCGGACAGTCCTTTAATACCGGCTATGGTGAGAACCTCAGTAATGGTTTGAGCATGAATTATGGTCAGGCTATAGGTCAGTCTTCCGGTCATTCGTTTTCTAATACCATTTCCAACACTGAATCCATATCTCAAAGTGTAAGTCACGGTCAATCTCTGACTCACAGTGTCGGAGAAAGTCTCGGGCTTTCTCAGGGGCATACACAGGGCCTTACTCAGGGCGTTTCAGAAAATTTTGGTCATAATACATCCAACAGTCTTAATCACAGTATAAGCAATAATGTGTCCAACAGTTTCGGATTGAGCCAAAATCATGGCTATTCTCACGGAAATTCCGTAAATATCGGGGAAAGTATCAATCAAAGTGCCGGAATTTCAGAGGGGTATGGTGCTAGTATATCTCAGAATTCCAGTCATTCGCTAAATCACGGTTCGAGTATCAATAGCTCGATATCTCAATCACAGGGCTTTAGCCAGAGTCAATCATATAATCAATCCCTTGGTCAGTCATCCTCAATGTCCAACTCTATTTCAAGCGGCAGATCTATGAATTTCGGTCATGGTGAAAGTTGGAACGAAGGTCAGAATTTTTCTCATGGTAATTCTTTGACTTCATCCGAAGGACAGAGCTATGGTCATAGTGCAAACTCAGGCAGCAGTTGGAATAATTCGGAAGGATTCTCGGATGGATGGTCGCATGGATCATCCATGAATTCAGGAACATCATCAGGAAGTTCTGTTAGTTCCGGTTCATCGGAAAACAGCGGTTTATCCAATTCTGTGTCGAATAATGTTTCGCTGGGAATCGGTCCGGTCAACAGCAGTGGCGGCGACGGACAGAATTTTTCATCTTCGTCAGGCTACTCTTCCAGCACTTCTGAAAATTTGGGCCACAGCACGGGGTACGGTACAAGTGATTCGAATAATTATGGTCATAACAATAGCTTCAGCAATGGTGGTTCTTTCTCCCAGGGCGAAAATTGGGGTGCAAGCAGTTCTTTATCTCAAGGAATGTCCACAAGCGAAGGCTTGAGTTTCGGTCATGGCGGTTCGATAAATGAATCATATGGCTTTAATTCATCGCAGTCACAGGGTATCACAAACGGTACATCCTTTAGCCAGTCGATTGGTACAGGTCAATCATTATCCAGTACTCAAGGCATTTCAAACGGATGGGGTCAGAGCTATTCATACGGTGAATCTGCTGGCATGGGCGTTTCTCAGAGTCAGAATCAGGGATTCTCTCAGAGTTATGGTTCAGGGTCATCCTTTAGTCAGGGTGACAGCCAATCTATATCGGAATCCGTTGGAACGTCTCAAAGCCAGTCTGTCGGCTCCGGAGAATCGTGGGGTCTTGGTCAGTCGGAAGGTTTTTCCGAAAGTATGGGATATTCAAGATCTGCGTCCGATTCCGTATCTCAGTCTGTTACAAATAGTATTTCAAACTCCGATAGCTTCGGAAGATCTATTTCACAGTCTCAGGGTTATTCTCAGGGTATAAGCAGAGGAATGTCTCTCGGAGAAACATCATCACAGTCATACACACAGAATGTTTCTCAGGGTGCATCAATGAGCACCGGATCCAGTAAATCTGTTTCACAGGGACAGAGTATTTCGGAAAGCAATGGAAGAAGCTTAGGTCAGTCTATGGGTACTTCAGGTGCTTTTGCGACATCAACCGGCGGATCTATGGGACTCGGCCCTTCGATAAGCTATGGTAAATCTTATCAGTGGCTTGATCAGCAAGTTAAAGACATTCTGGAAATTCTCAATTATGAGAATGAAAGACTAAAAAATGCTTTAAAAGGTAACGGTGCATTTTACACTGACGTTTATATTGCGTGTACGTCACAGGATGCACTTGCAGCAGCAAAAGCTCTCGCCAAGTCATCTTGGCAAAACGACCAGGCACTTAGAATGCCTATTCAAGTTCTTGACCTTGAATCAGAAGAACAGAGACATCTGCTTTATCATTTTAGCGCTTTTTCGGCGGATATTACAAGGACTTCGGTGTACGGAGTATCTGAATACAAATATACTACAGTTTTGCTACCAAGTGAACTTGTAGCATATACTCATCCACCGAGAGCTTCGGAAGGCGGTATTTACAGCGATGTAAATGACGTTCCTAAATTCGCCGTACCTTCGATGATGCAGGGTGAGATATACATGGGTACGATTCTTTCTGCTGAAAGATGGACTATAAACAACGGGTATAAAACGCCGTTTGATTATAGAATAGATGAATCTATGCTTATGCACGGTTATTTTACAGGTCAGTCAAGATCCGGTAAAACCGTAGCTGCAATGAGATTCATTGCCGAACTATCAAGAGCGAGAAGAAAGCAAACAGGAAAGCGTTTTAGAATAGTATGTATGGATCCTAAATCTGATTGGAGATCACTTGCAAGGTTCGTCGAGCCCGAAAGATTCAATTTCTACAGCCTTGGCAATCCGAATTTCCATCCGATTCATTTTAATCCGTGTAAGATACCATACGGTGTTTTCCCGCAGAAATGGGTAGACGGTCTTATCGAGATCTTCTGCCGTGCTTACGGGCTCCTTGAAAGAGGTAAACAAATCATGGCTGAAACTATTTTTGCTCTTTACAGAAAAGCAGGAGTTTTTGATGCCTTGGACGATCCTAATTGGAAGGATGTAGTGCCGGAACTTTCCAAGAAGGTGACTTTCAAGAAGATCTACAAGCATATGGAATCATGCAAGATCGCTCTTGATGACTCTAGCAATCCTAAAGGCAGAGCCGGAAACGACACAAGAGACGCTTATTCAAGAATTCTTGAACGTCTGTCATGCTTCGGAAGAGAATATTCGATAGAATCGAAACTTTTCGGAGAAGAAGATGGAATGGGAATAGATGATCTGATAGGAGACGATGATATCACAGTTCTTGAATCCTCGGGGCTGGAATCAACTTTCTCCAACTTCATATTCGGTGTAATAACATCAGGATTCTATCAGTATGGTAAAGCTCAGGAAGGAGGCTATAAAGCTCCTGATCAGTATGAAACAATACTGGTCATAGAGGAGGCAAATAAAGTCCTTACAGGTAATGATACAGCAGGTACAGGGGGAGGTTCATCGTTGAGCCTCGGCGGACAATCTGAGTTTGAAGAAATACTTGACCAGTCAGCCGGCTATGGTCTGTTTGTAATTGCTATAACACAGAAAATAGCTGACATGCCATCCTCGATCATGGCAAATGCAGGTCTTGTGTTTGCGGGACGTCTTAAGAGAGTAGAGGATATAAATGTAGTAATCAGAACGATAGCGCGTGAAGAGAAGTTTGAAGATCGTGACATAGTTAAGTGGTTCCCAAGATCACCTACAGGTTGGTTTATTTGCCAGACATCACGAGGTTATGACTTTTTGGACGCCGAACCCGTTCTTGTTAATATCGCTCCGCTTAACTTTGATCCGCCTACAAATGATGAGATAGATGAAGTTCTGACACGTAAAAAGATAGATATCATGCTTCGCAACAATGCAAGGAACGATGCACTCGATCATTCTCAGATCTCGGTTACAGTTTAATCGGATCATACTATATAAAAATATCCCGACTAAAGTTCGTCGGGATATTTCTATTTATTTTTTTCAAAATAAAAAATTTTCTGCTATAATATAATTAGTATAAAAAAAGGAGAGATATACAATGTCAAAATCTCATAAAATTACCATTCTTTTGATCTTGGCGGTCATATCTGCAATAGTTACTGGTACTTTGATCTATAAGTACTGCAATTCAACCAAAGGCTTTATTTACGTATTTAATGATGATTATAAAGCCGGCGCAAAGATCGAAAAGAGTATGCTTTCGCCTATGAAGGTTGACGATCAGATAATCAAGACAGGACAAAAGGGAGGTCTTGAAAGCTACTACATAACCGGTGAAAATTACTCTAAGGTCGTAGAACGTAATGAGTATCTGCTTAACGATGTTGTGAAAAATCAGCCGCTGACACTCGTAGATCTTGCTATGACGAGCGGTTCGAGTATTGAAAGGTCGCTGTCCGGCAACGGAATGGCTGTTACTATCCCTATATCCGGAACAGCTGCTGTTACGGACGAATTAAGAGTCGGTTCTGTTGTCAACATTTATTCAAGCGACGCAAGTGGAACAAAACTCTTGTTTGAAAACATGAGAATAATTGCCAGAAATAATGAAAACTCTGTATCCAAGGTGACATTTGAAACATCACCGGATGATACATTAGATCTTATAAATGCAGCAAACAACAAAAAACTTTACTTCTCACTGGTATCACCTGTACTTGATGAAAATGCTCATTCGGGCTATGTGGTAACGGAAGAAGAAAAGGAAGAATCCATTATTATAAATGATAATGATCCTGATTATACCGAAGATGTTCAGATCCCGGAGGATAATCTTCCTGAGGATACATCATCTAAATAAATCTTTAACGGAGGGATTTAATTTGAATAAAGTACTGATAGTAGATAACAGAGCAGCTTATTATCAAAACATTAAAACAAGAATCGAAATAAGTGATGAACTTGAACTCGATGCAGAAATTTTCCTGTATACTGATTACAGCGAATTCCAGGAGCATATTACAAAGAATCACTATGACATGATAGCTGTGGTAAGCGGAGTTATAATGTCTGATGATTTTGTGATACCGGCTGAGCAGAAACTCCTTGGATATCTTGAAAGGAAAAATTCCGATAATTCTATTTTTGTTAATAGCGGTATTGTTGATCTCGGCTATTTCAATGATTCGTTTGAAATGCTTCAAACGCTTGAAAAAATGCAGCCGAACGATGCTGAAATAAAAAATGAAACCAAAAATGAAACTCCTGTAACAGCTTTATCAGTAGAAAACACAAACGCAGAAACAACTATAAAGCCTGATGCAGAGGAAGTAAGAGGAATAAGAAGTGAAACAAAAGCAGAAAATGCGGCTGAAAAAGCTTTTTTCTGTTCGAACTGCGGAATGAAATTACTGCCGGAAACTAGATTCTGTCATATATGCGGAACTCCTGTAGACGATGCTGATGCTATGATACGAAATGCGGCTATAGACAGAGATGATCGCACGGATGATATTGAAAAACTTGTAGCTGAAGATCTCAAACTCCAGCGCCATCAATGTAAAGTGGTATCATCTTATGCTGCTAAAGGCGGTGTTGGCAAGACAACTATTGCCGCAAATCTGGCAGTACTTCTGGCACGTACTACTACAGACAGACGCAAAACCAGGGTGTGTATCGTAGATTTCAATATTGATTTTGGAAACATTCGGACTACACTGAATTTCTCGCGTAAGGATGTAACAATGATCGACTGGCTTGCTAACATCGATGCAAAAATCGGTGAAGGTATAGACCCAAAGGAAATAAAATATTCAAAGGAAGAGATCGAGTGTTTCCTGCAAAAGAAATCTTTTAAGAAAACCTTGAGTAATGACGAAACCGAGATCTATGGTCTTATTGCTCCGCTTATACATAAAGATTCCATGGGCATACCCGAAAAAAGCTTTGAAGTAATGCTGAGAAATCTAAAAGAAAACGGCGATTTTGATTATATAATCTGTGATACAGGCAACAATACCCGTGATTCGTCTTTTACGGCGCTCGAACTTTCGGATAAAATTCTGCTTATAGCTACTCAGGACGTTACGACTGTAGATTGCAATGACAGTTTCCTTAAGACCATGGATGAAATATCTGATTTTGATAAAGGAAAAGTTTATCTGGTTATAAATAACATTATATCTGCAAAAGAAACAGGCGTTTCAGTAAAGGATATAGAAGAGGCAGTGCCGGAATTTCCGTGTATTGGAAGGATCAGAAGAAATACAAGTGTAACTCTTGCTAATAATAAGGGTATCCCTGCGGCTCTTGACTCGGGTGCTCCGTTTACGAGGGAGCTTTCTGAGATAGTATCAGCCATAATCGATGAAGATCTTGAGATCAAGCCGAAGAAAAAAGGTATTTTTTCATTCTTGAGGAAATAAGGAGAAGTCAAAATGAGCCTTATTGAAAAAATAATTAATAAAGCCGAAAAAGAAAAACAGAGCTTGGCCGATAAAATACAGTCAGAATCCGTTATTCTTGATTCACAACAGCAGGATACAGCCAATGCCTTGATAAAAGAGATCAGTTCCGAAAACTTCGACACTATCACTTTGAAAGGTATTGATAATTCGGTTAATGAACTGAAAGATCAGCTTCATAAAAAAATTGAAGCACTGGATGTTTCATATGAGGAAAAGCTGAAGCTTGAAAAGAACATTGCTGCGAATATATCAGGCCTGGGTCCTCTTGAAGAATTTATGTCAGATCCGGATATCACCGAAATAATGGTCTTGCGATATGATCATGTCGTTATCGAGAAGAACGGTGAGAAGATCAATACCGACGTCAAATTCCAGTCCGAACTGCATCTTGTAAACGTGATCCAGCGTATAGTTCAGCCAATAGGCAGACAGATAAATCTCTCTACACCAATCGTTGATGCGAGATTGTCTGATGGTTCTCGTGTAAATGCGACGATACCGCCCGTATCCGTGGATGGAGCAACTTTAACTATTAGAAAATTTTCTAATAAAGCTTTGACCGGAGAAGATTATCTCAAGCTCGGTACATTAAATCAGGAAATGCTTGATTTTCTTTGTGCTGCAGTAAAAGGGAAGGCAAATATAATCGTATCCGGCGGAACAAATACGGGAAAAACTACGCTTTTGAATATGCTTTCGGGTTTTATCCCGGAAGAAGAAATGGTAATTACAATAGAAGATTCATGTGAGCTTCAGCTCAAATCTCCGAATGTAAGAAGACTTGAAGCTAAAGATTCTCTGGCTACAGACAGAGTGATGAAGATAGATATAAAAGCCTTGGTAAAAAACTCTTTGAGAATGAATCCTGACAGGATAATTGTCGGAGAGATACGTGACGGGACGATCGTTGATATGATATCTGCCATGAGTACCGGTCATGAAGGTTCAATGTCTACGACTCATGCTAATAGTCCTGCCAATCTTGTCAATTCGAGGATCCCGATTTTTTATAGTATGGCTAATGCAAGCTTTACCGCTGAAACACAAGCACTTCAGGTAGCAGAAGCACTGGATCTTATCGTTCAGATAGGATTCAGAAATAAAAAAAGAGTCATAACACATATAACAGAAGTTTCGGGTGCTTCAGATTACAGGATAAACCTCAAAGATATTTTTACTTATGACTCAAACGGAGGTTTCTCCGCAACAGGATACGTTCCCAAAACATTATTATCCAGACTCAAAGCGTATGGTTCTGAGATTGATGAAAAAGTATTCGACCCCAAAAAATCGTAAAAGGAAAGAAGGATACAATGTATTACGCTATTTTTTTCGCCGGATTATCTGTTATACTGATATTTCTCGCAGTTATAATAAATGTTAGGGAAAAGAAAAATATCATAAATAAAAAAGATGCTGATTTTATTGATATTTTTATAGAAAAGAAAAAACAGTATCTAGCGTCAATTCCCGGTGCAATGTCGATCAAAACATATTTGATTTTGATGTTATTTTTCCCTTTGACCGGTTCTGTTGGGGCATGGTTCTTGAGTAAAGAGTTGTGGCTTTCGATCATTATCTTTTTTGTCGGTCTGTTTATTCCGAAATTTATAGTAAGCTATACTGAAAAAAAGCATAAGAAAAATTTTGAAGAGAGATACGCAAGAGCATTACGTCAATTATCCAGCTCTTTAAGAGCCGGAATGACGTTACAGCAGGCTGTGGAAGATCTCTGTAAATGTCCGTTTATCCATTATGAGATAAAAAAAGAATTCAGACAGATAAATTCGGATATTCAGCTTGGATTCTCAATATCAGAAGCTTTTGGACACATGGCGGAAAGGATACCGACCGCTGATGTAAAAGATGTTGTTTCTGCGATCAAGATGCAAAGTTTGGTAGGCGGATCTGAAGCGGAATCAATAGAGATCATAACAAATAACATAAACTCCAGAATGATGCTTCGCAAAGAAATAAAAACCTTGTTTGCAAGCACTAAAATGACAATAATAGGAATGGATATTCTTCCAGCTATTATTATATTATTTCTGTATTACTCTTCCCCAATGTATTTTAGACCTTTGTTTTCAACGCTTATAGGGCGTTTGGTCTTTGTACTTGCTATCATCTTAATGGTGATCGGAAGCTACATTGACAGAAAATTCCTAAATCGAGTAAAGGGGGTAGATTAAATGGAGTTTGCTATTGCTCTTTTTACAGGCGTAACTGTTTTTCTTCTTATTTTACTTGTAGCGACGTTTTTATCAACAGAAAATGTAGCGCTCATAAGTAAAGAAAAACTTACCGTAGAGCACTTATGCAGCAAGATAATAAAGAAGGAACCTGAAGTACTGGCAGATAAGCTGGGGATTCAGACCGATAAGTATATGTTCAACTGCAATCTTATCGGAGTTGAGCCTAATCTCGATAAACTGATAATTACGAGAATACTGGCTGTGACCATTGCTGTTCTGGGAATCCTGATAGCTTTTCTTATCAATACTCCTCTAATATCTTTGCTTATCGGATTAGCAACAGCTGTAATTACGATATTGGTGTTTATCTCACCAACGGCTACAATTAATGACCGTGCTCAAAAGAAGAAAGCTCAGTTTGAATCCGAGATACCGCGTTTTTTGGATCTGTTTCAGACAGCAATAAAAATAAATCTACCCGTTGCAACGGCCATTAAAATAACAGCCGAAAGTATTGATGGAATCTTATCGGAGGAGCTTTTAAGAGCACTTGTTGTGACAGAGCTTGGAACAAGCAACTGGCAGGATTCTTTGTATGATATAGCACAAAAATACGAAGTGGACAGCTTTTCGGATTTTGTTCTTGACATCGTTACTGCTTTTCAAAAAGGTTCGGATATAACCGAATCTGTAGAGAGACAAAGCAGAAGTATAAAATCATCGACATTACTCAGTGCAAAAGAGCAAGCAGCTAAAACTACAAGCTTGATACTGATACCTGTTGTGGTGTTCAAAATGATACCGCTGATGATAATTTTATTTTTACCTGTCATCATGCAAATACTTAATGGGATGTAAAAAATTTTTTATTTTCAAAATTTTCTGCTATAATAAATAGGGAAACCTTTATAACATATAATTTTCAAAAGGAGAGATTATAATGAAAGATTACGCAAAAAGATTTTTTAACGAAGAAGAAGGAGAGGAAGGTGCTGAATTCCTCGAATACGCAGTTATTATAGGTCTGTCGGCTATACTTATAGCTGTAATAATTGTTGTAGTTATGGTCGTAAAATACAAGGGTTTAAAATCTGCCAAAAAAATCGATGAAGCAGGCAATGACTCTACTGCTGTAGATTGGGATGCTGCTCTCGGAGACAAAGACAAGGAAGTAAACGATGCCTTGAAGAATCTGGATTGATAATATGTATATCCTCAGGACTGTAATAGCCGCCGTCATATGTTTGGCGGCGGCTATATTCGATTATAAAACTACAAAGATACCAAATAAATTCATTTTCCCCGTTATTATATTGAGTTTTATTTTTTCTCTTATTTGCTACCCTTTGATAAATACCGGATTTTCGGTTTTATTTGTCGTACTTCTGTTCTTTTTTGGAATGACAGGATGGATGGGTTTGGGAGATATAAAGCTGTTAATGGCTTTGTCTTTAATAGGAACATGGAAGATGGGGTTATTTACATTTGCGCTTTCATCAATTTATCTGATGATCTTCGGTTTCTTGGTTTCTCCATATGAAACAGGATTCTATGCAAAAAAAATGCTGAATAGATTCAAATTAAAAAAAGAACCATTATATAAAAAATCGACCAAATACAAATTTGCGCCGTTTATAATGCTTGGAGCATTGTCATACTCGATAATTTTTGATCCGGCGGGACCGATTCATTTCGAGGTGTTCGGAGGATTTTTATGAAATTAAAGATAATCAAAAGATTTTTTCGTTCAGGTAACGGAGAACTCCTGGGATTCGTTATTTGTATGCCATTATTCGTCTGGCTGCTTATGCTGTTAGTTTCGATAGCACAGTTATCTATCACCAAAGAACAGATCACGTATCTGGCATATGCTGCCGGCAGAGCTGCAGTTGTCTCCGAAAATGCAAATGACGCGCTTAATAACGCCCAGGCAGTTGTGGATGAGTCATCAAATCTTTCAGGATTCAGCAACGTAAACGTTGATATCCTGTTTAATGGCGAACCTATAACGGAAAGCAATATAAATTCGATCTCATGGCAAAAAGGGGAGTATATAGTAGTTAGGCTAACGTATACAACAGATTCCCTTATCAGCGGTGCTATTCCTTTCTCTGATGAAGAGATCGATATGAATGGAACAAGAGAAATGCTTATGGTTATGATGATCGAACGCCCTGTTCCTAATGACCCGTATACAAGCGAATGGACTAATTTATCGTAACGGAGGTCTTTTTATGAAACTATCTTTCTTTAAAAAAGGTAATGGAGCTTCTATGATAGGAATGGTCATTATTTTTGGAACATTTGTTTTTATCATGATCCTTATTGATCATTTTAATCGATTCAATGCTGTAATAGAAACACAGACAAAAACAGATGCTATTGCTGACGCTATGGCTGTTGCAGCTAATGATGGGAGCGGTGTGCCGAATTTATACAGAATTTCTAAAGTCAGACACCAAATGACTCAGAAATATATAACTGCGGATTATAAATCCGGAGAACACGGTATAATGACACCTATCGTGACTCCCGGTCTTACAAGTCCTTTTACAAAAATAAAATCCATAAAATTCAATGAAGAATGGGCTCTTGGAAAAGAGATAGATCCGCTGAACGAAACTGATAAATACCTTGAAAGTCTGGGAGTAAAAAGCAACGATAAAATACTGTATGTTACAGCGGAAGGCGAAACTCCTTTTATAAATGCTGATTATCATAAAACTGACAGTGAGGATACTTCGTGGGATTACATATATACCCATGCAACGAATGTCACCAGGATGCTTACATCCAATGATGCCCTTATGCAGCAAAAGTTTCCGCTTGACGCATATATAAGAGCAAGACCTACGTACATGAACGGCGATGAAAACAAAGATACTTATTGCGAAAATCCAACATTTCCATTGCCGACGTCGGATTATCTCAGAGACGTTACTCAGTTTGAAGTAGAACTTTCTAACAGATACAAGGCAAGCCAGAATATATCGGGTGATCCGCCGTATACCAGAGAAGCGATTTTTATGTGGGATGTAACATGCGCACTCGGATGTGAGATACCGTGCTACTACAATAAATTCACAGGAGAGCCCTGGCAGGCTGTATCTGAGGGAAATGAACAGAATTATGACGGAGTTATCCTTTCAAATGGAGCTACTTCTGCTGATATGAGTAAAGTTTACGATCAGCCGGAAGGTTACTACACGTTTGTAAAAAACTACTTCTTCCATATTCACAGTGCTGTTTTCCCTACAGACGAAGAATATATAGGCTGTGACAAGTACAATAACTGGCGCTTAACAGCAAGAGACGGTTCTGATGCGGATACATGTAGAAGGATCCAGATTCAGGCTAATCTCGGATATCCAACAATAATGGTATTCACAAACGGTCAAAACTGGGTCGTTCTTCCCGAGGCAAGCACCGTTGATGATGATGTGGATTATGAAGTATCTGATGGAAGCAGAGGCGTTTATATTTCAGCAGCTTCAAATGCTACCGAAGAAGAAGCTGCTGCAACGAATGTCTTAAAAAAGAATGTAAATGCTGGATACAGAGTACCTAACGGAAATTATCTTGCTATCACATACAAACCGTTACAGTAAGGAGTTGAAAATTAAGATGATAAAGAAGTTCTCGGCTTCGGTACTTGCACTGATAATCATGTTTCAGTGTTCCGCATCAATTTCCGCCGCGCCCAAGACTTACCAAAAAGGAGCGAGTCTTACTTTTACGTGGGCGGGATCTGGAGCTCATGGAGGACAGGATTATCACATGGAAGCTGTAGACAATAGCGGTAATCCGACTATTATCTGTTCCAATAACGATGGAATAGTGAACTACTTCAGCGGCACAAAAAAGTATATAGACTGGAAAAATCTCGGATACGGGATAGACGATGATTTTGTTTGTCATCCTCGCACTCCCGATTACGCAAATGAAGATTTTCTGAATGGTTTGGGCAATTTCGGCTATTTCCCGGAGTTTTCTAATTACAGAGTACCTATAAATGAAGTAAGGAACTCTATGAACGAAATGTACGCTACTTTTGGTGATTACGGTACTGAAATATGCACCGGAATGCCTGATTATGATGCTTATTATCTTAACGGACAGGCAATGAATATTAATAATCAGGATTTCATGGCTAATCAGTCAAACGGATTTAATCATTCACAACAAGAATGGACAGGCTCAAAAGCGCGTTTCATGATCGGTGAAAAAGCCTACAATTCTTTAGCAGAAATGTATCTCGATGCCAACGATGAACAGAGAAGAAAGATAGAAGAACTGATAGAAAAAGGTCTTACTGAATCGGATGTTGCACCTGAAAAAGTGGAAGCTGTGTTGAATTGGCTCAGGACGATAGCAGAACTGGATGCGGAGGGAAGAATTCGTTATTTTACTCCTGTAAATGCGACATACTTCACTGAAGCCCCTGACGGCCTATCAGGAGAGGAGATACAGCAGAGATTTATTGACTGGTGTAATGCTCATGCTTACGATTATGAAGCTCTTGGCTGGAATCTTGACGATAGTGCTACATGGCCAATTGGCATTGATATCGACGGCACGATGGTGCTTAATGTCGGTAATATAGAGTTTTTCAATAATTCTGTAATTAATCTTACTCCATTTGATTATTTGAGGATATCTGACCGAATAGCGTGGTTTGAAAGTTTGATGGATGTTTTTGAGACCGCCGGAGCAGAAACCGTAGATGTCACAAGAGTTTTGGACAGAAAAATAACGACCTTATGGATAGGTACTTCCTCATACGATAAGCTCTATAATATGTATACATGGACAATAGAGAAGGCAGATGATGAAGGAGACGGTAAATACACCTTCCAGCCGTATGCGGGAACAATAGGTGCAAACGGTGATGTTGTGGGAGCAAACGGACAGTCATTTTCCTTCAGGCCCACATCAGAAGGTCATTACAGGATAACCTGTTACAGGAACTACAAGCCTACCATCTGTAATAAAGTCGCCGTTAATTTCTGTGAATACACGGTTTTATCCGATATAGGCGCTATCGTATTTTTTGATCATGACGGCTTTATGGCAGGAAATGTACAGAGAAATAACTATGATGGAGAAATCGACAGCGACAAGATAGTGAGTACATCAACTAAGAAGAATCCCGGAGTTGAAACAGTAGATGGAATAAGAAGGAATATAGACTACCAGGAAGACTATACAGAAGGTGAGCTCAGAGCTCATGGTGATGTTAATCCTGATTGTGGAATGTTTCCTTCAGACGCAAATTCAAATCAGGCGTATTATCTGAGTCAATACTCCTGCGTCTGGAATTTTTATATTTCCGATGCGGAAGTAGGAAAGACTATTTTCGATTTTGAAGACCCGGATAACGGCCTGAGAAAAGATTTTGACACTGAAAGACTTGGATAATAAAAGTATAAAGATTTAGGCATAAGTAAAGGACTGCTGCAATTTTTTGCAACAGTCCTTTTAATTTTTTACGGTACATAAGGTATGTCTGAATATGAGAACGATTTAGCTATAGCCTTCATATCATCGAGATAATGGCTTTCATACTCAGAGCCTTTTTTTACATGTGCTATCATTTCTGTTCCGTTCGCCATCTGGAATAATGTGATGATCGTATCTACGTCTTCAATGTTACAATAATAATCATATGTGTAAATTACATAATCATCCGTCTTTTCATATTTAGCATTCTCTGTATTAACGCCTTCGTTATTGTTTTTGGTTCCCAAACGAAGCTGATTCGAATAAAAAATGTTCGAACTTCTTTCTGATTTTGATCGAGCAAATTCTTCAGTAAAATAATCCAGGTTATCATATCCGTTTGACTGCATCTCATAAGGAAGAAAAGAGATGGAACAATCGGCTATAACAGCCTGATCCTTTAATTTATCAGGACTAAACAGCATCGGTACTTCATTAAAATTAAGAGTCATATTATAATTTTCCGGGACATCAAATTTTATGCTTACACCTTCCCATGTAAATGGTCCCTCGTAAAAATCGTAGTGGTTAACAGATTTCGGATCGCCATTTTTAGGAAACACCTGATTTGTTTCAAACGGACGGTATGATGTCGTTACTTTGGTGGTCGTTGTCGTTTCGGCCTTTGCTCCGATTTTTATTGTTCCATTTTCATGCTTTTTTGTATACTTATCCGGTATCTCTACAGGAGCAGTCGTAACAGGCTTTTCTTCCATTGTTTCTGAAGATATTATATCATCTTTCTCTTCTTCCGGAACACTCTCTTCTTTATTTGATACGGTTACAACCGCTTCATTTACTTTTTCATCATCATTCATACTGCTATCACTGCAAGACGCTAAAATTGTAGTGAGCATAACTGAGATTATAGCTGCAGAAATTATCTTTTTCATTTTTTGTATTCTCCTCATTAAAATTTCTATTATTATTTATTTTAACACGTTAACTCCATTATGTCAATGTATTTCCGATTCTTATTTATATTATAGCAGATTATTTCAAATTTTAAAAATTTCGTATAGTGCAATTTCCACTACAAAAATAATTTTGTTTTGACGCTCAACAAAAAGAACAAATGTTTACAGTGAAATCCGTACAAACGGACAGTTAATATGTTATAATGTGAAAAAGCAAAAATCAAGCACTTAGCGTAATTAAAATAAATACTTTTATCTTTTGTTTTTATCTGTTTCAGTTTTCTTCTATAATTCATTTAGAATTGTTGATCGAAAACTGGAGGTGATAAAAATGATTAACAGATCACAAAGAGTAATACTGATGAAAAAACTGTCAAACTACTATCAGACTGAAAAAGTCAGTTCCGAAAAGAAAAAAGAATTATCAGCATCATTGCTGGATGATAATGATATTAGATTACATAAGCTCATTATGGAGTTGGAGCCCGTAACTGATATTGGTAAATTGATGCTGGATGAAATTTTTAAGGCAATTCAAATAGGATAACATAAGGAGGAACATAAAAAATGAAAGAATTAACAGAGAACTATTGTAAAACAGGAACTGATAACATGTCCGATTTTTACAATATTCTTGACACTATGGATTCAAGAACGTCTTACCGCAAGATAAGAATGGATCTTATAACTCTTCTTCATATTTGTGACGAGCATGATCTCGCTCAGTTTTCTATCGATCCAAATATCGTTCCTAATGATATGTGGCCGATAATACCTATGAATCCACGAAATGAAGTCGAAGAAGTGTTACTGCTCAATAAGAACAGAGCAGTACCTAATCACGATCCGTCATGCGCCGAACTAAAAAAAGAAATAGATAGCATGGGCGCTCTTGTATCATTTGATGATGGAGGTACATCAATAGTAATGCCTTTATCTGCATGGGCTTACAAGGATCTTGCCGACAGAACCGGAATACTTTGTGCCAACATTTCAAAAAAATCGATAAACAAATCAAGATGGCTTTCCGAAAATTTAACGGAAGCAACTGTCACTCTTACAATAAGAGAATCCGAAGACGGATCGATGAGGAAGATCTTTGCTGTCAGAGGCAGAGTGTTCGAAGGACAGAATCAGGGTCCTTTTATAAGAAGAGCGCAAACGATTCTGGAAAAAGACATCGGACTGGGTATAGCAGAATGCCGCCATTGGGAAATAACCAATGAGTCAATAAATGTAGTATTTACATTTCCCGAAAAGACCGGGGAAATCAGAGATATGTACCCGGAATTGCCGGACGACATAACGCCAATAGTTGATATTTACACATCTGACGTCGGAAAATCCGCATTTCACGTTACTTCCGGCTTTATGATCGGCAAAACAAGGATCGTATCAAAAGACGGTACAGTTTGTGCTGAACATAACAAACATTTTAAAATGTCATCCGTTATGAAAAAAGTTCAGGATTGCATATTCAAACAGTATAATGCAGTCCCTAAGGAGCTTGCAAGACTTCTTGGAATTGAACTTACTGATATGGCTGCAGCTATAGATGAAGTTATTAACTTCACCTGCATAGAGAAAAGAGCCGGTATGAAATACGTCGTACAGCATATAAAAACATTACTATGCACCGAACTGAGTTTAGGAACATACACCGCATATGACCTCGTAACAGCACTGATATCCAGTCCGTCCAGGCTGATAATGACGAAAAAGGTATCGGGCGATCCAAAAGTAATACCGGAATCTACTCTCAAAGTACTTAACGAGGCATTGAGTAAAGCTATTTACTGCCCATTTGAGTGTGAGACTGTAGATTACGATCTTACACCTGAAGAATAAAATAATCTGTTAGTCAAAGAGCCTTGAAAAAAACAAGGCTCTTAAACTATATAAAATTTTACGTGGCATAAAAAATCTGCTATAATATATATGGAGGAATCATCATGGAAAACAAAATCAGACTCTATTCACCAACCATCAAGAAGGAGATCACCTTTGAAACAAATGATATCTACGGACCAAAACATTCTTCTATCGAGAATTATTTTTACTCCGAAATGACAAACTGTAAGCTTAAGAGAACGTTTCTGAAAATGGAGCTTGATCATTCGGTTGTCGAGGTTTGTATTTCGTCGGATAATCCTCAGAGGTGTATCACGGCAATTGGAGAGGCGACAGCAATGTCATTAACAACTGATATCGCAAAAGCCAATCCTGTTATCACAGCAGACAACAGAGCATTTGATCGGGCAGTACTTAAGTACCTCGGTTTGAACAACGTCTATGCTGCCTCAGAAAATGTGCAGCAGGATAAATTAAAGAGCTATATCGAATCAACTCCGGTAAATATTTCCGAGCCCGAATCTGATCCTGCCGATTCCGAATCAGAAATAAACATTAAATCATTCGATGATGTATTCGGTGAATCAGATGTAGTCGCCGGAATTAACGAAGATGAGGAATTTGCAGCCCTCAGCAAAGAAAAATGCAACCTTAAATTATATAAGGATGCATCCGGAAAACAAGGTTATCCTGCACATGGATGGATCCTGAAACATCATCCTAAAGATATCGTTCATATGATCGATATTGCAAGAAAGATGGATCCTGAACACATAAAATTCACGGATCCCGAAAAAGCAGAAGCACTTATAAAATTTAACCGGTTCGTTGAACTGGGTAAAAAACTCGGCCACATAAATTGATTATGGTGAAAAGGAGGCCGCACGGTCTCCTTTTTTAGGAAGGAAAAGATAATGTATAACTCTTATATTTACAAAGAACATGTAAGACAATGCGTTAAAATGGCTCGTGCCGGCATTCCTATTTGCGTTATCGACCTTGAAACAACAGGAAGATCAGCAAAAGATAGTTATGTGTTCCAGTTTGCCGGGCTAAAATGCATTATAGATAAATCTCTTACTCCAAAAATCATTGAAAGCTTATGCGTTTTTATAAAGCCGGAAGTTCCGTTAAACGAAAGAATTACGGAAATAACAGGCTTTACCAATGAAGATCTGAAAGATAAAGCAGATGAAGAAACCGTCTTCCCAAGAATAAAAAAATTTATGGATAATTGTATTATGTGCAGTCATAATACTGCCTTTGAGGAAAGTTTTATGAATGCGATGTATGCAAGAAACGGATGTGTATTTAAGCCTGCAGAGATCATAGATACACTGAAAATGAGCAGAGATCTTCATAAAGAAGAAAAGAGTCATAAGCTCGGAGTTATTGCAGAAAGATACGGAATAGCTGATGGAGTCAAATTTCACGATGCCCGTGACGATACTATAATTTGTGGAAGGCTGTTATCAAGGTTTTTAAGTGAGTATGTTGATGCTAAGAATGATGATCAATCAAAAAAAATCACGCCTAAAGTCCATTCCGTTTCTTACTGGGAAGGAAAAAGACATGATCAAAAAAGATTGTACATCTTTACAAATCTTGGCACTGTATGGTTTTCTGTAACTGACAGCACATGGGGTGAAAAAGACAAAGATGTTATATCTATGATAAACATGGATTCTCTGATCAAACAGGCATTTGTGCTTACAGGATCAGACGACCTTGTTGAACTATCTAAATTTAAGGGGAGTGTAAAATGCTGATAGCGATGATCATTGCGTCAATAACAGACATAAAAAAGAAAGAAATCCCCATTTTTTTATTTCCGTTATTTACCACCATTTTTATTACAATAAATCATGCAGTAATTCATCCGATAGATTCTCTGCTTGGATTTGTTATCGGTGCGATATCCTTCTCGATTCTCGCCTGGAAATTTTCAGGCGGGGGAGGGGATATCATAATGATGAGCTGTATAGGAGCTGCTTATGGGACAAAAATTTTGTCTCATATAATTATTATCTCTTCAATTATGATACTGGTTTATTATATCATCATGAAAATACAAAAAAAAACAAAGCGAACAGTACCTTACGCACCGTTCGTAACTATATCTTTCATTTTTTTACTATTAGGAGGAATTTTTTATGGCATCTATGATTACAGGTTTTTGGAAAACGGTTACTTTCTACTGTAAGAATCATCCTGAACAGCCAATGGAGCTAAAACAGGGAGCTTACAGTGCTTACTATGGGTGTTCTCATGAATTCGACGAAAACAATCCCTGCCACAACAGACTTAATCTGATAGATGCTGAAAAGGCACTTCAGAAAATAATGGATAATCTCACAGGGGCTAATCTAATGGGGGATATGCCCGATCTGACAAACTATAAAATGTCAAAAAACGGCGTAGAATACAAAGTAATAAAGCATGATACGTTCAGTGACAGTATTTCTATTATGGTCGATAATCAAAAGATCATGATGGGACAGGCAAAGGAACTGTAAATTTAAAAAGGCTGATTTTTCAGCCTTTTTGTTTTTTTACTAAAAAATCTGCTATAATATTATTATAGTAAATCTAATCCTATGGAAGGTGACACGAATGAAAATACAAATTACTGAGCCGACAATAGCAAGTAGCCTTTTAGTACAATATGCAAAAGATAAGCGTGTATCAGTTAAAGAACTTGCAGAACGCACAGGATTATCGTACTCTCATATCATTAATGTTCTTAACGGTACTAGAGATATAACACCTAAAATTGAAAAAAAATTATGTTTTGCCCTTAAACTTACTAAAGAAGAACAGTACGCTCTGAAGGAAGCTATTTTTATCTCCAACAAGAGTATAGTCATTTCTACAAAAAATAAAAGGGATTATGTTTTGAAATTATTGTACTGGGTAACGGTGAAAAGCAATACTCTATCATTATCACAAGTCGAAAAATGTATAGACATAATCCGGTATGGAAAGCACCTCGAAAAAGACTAAAAAGGGGCAGTTCCAGCAGTATCCTGTGTGGCTGATGCTATGACACTGACGATGCAGTCTGGACTGAACGTTGATATGGACGGCATCTCCGGAGCAATGATGAACGGCGGCAGTGGCGGTGTGGTCAACAACTACTACAACAACGACAACAGCCGGATAGTGAATCAGACTGATAATAGTCCGAAATCGCTGTCGCGGCTGGAGATTTGTCGTATGACGCGGAATGCGCTGAATGTGTAATGGGGGTGGGAGCAATCCTGCCTCTGTATATATTAAGATAAAGACAATTATGAAATTAGATTTTCGAGAATGCTTCTAATCATACTTTTAGTGGTTAACTCAAATAAATATATTCCTTCGCTGAAATTGTAAGAAGAAATATAAAAACTATCCGATACAGTGTTGTCTAATTGCGCCAATTCTTTAGCATGGTTGCTAATCGCCAATACTTTTGTTTTGAATTCTTCGGTAATTTTTCCGTTCTCATGTACTATTTGATTGCGATAAATTCTATATTTATCTAGCAATTTTAGATCATTTTGGTGTGAAGTGGGTATACTTGAAAAATCAACATCAAACGCTTTAAAGATATTTTCCCACCTTATTTTCAAATTTCCCCTTAGATAGTTATCTATTTTTTTATCGCTAATTATATCCATGCCTTGAGTAGTTCTGTAGTCATTAGCTATTTGAAGGAGAGAGTCGCAGAACGTTTCAAAAATTGTTAGTAATGAAACTAATAGTAGATTACGAACTGTGCCATAGTATTTATCCCCAGAGGCTTTCAGAATAGAGCATTTATATGAATCAACTTCTGAAAATAGACTACCGTCTTCGCTTCGTCCGAAGATGATGCTAGATGGATTATTACTCTCATTATAATACAGTGTGGTAGCATAAACATTACGAATTGTCTCTAGTTGTTGAACAAATTGAGTTTGTATGTTATTGATTTCTTTAATGATATCCATGTTCTTATTGTCCATCCTTTCTATGGCTTAGAATTGCTACATACATATATTATACATCAAACCAAAAGAAAAAGCAAGGAGGCGATGCAATGTTATTTAGCCTTATCTTAGAGAATGAAGCTGGAGATCAGATTGACATGACCGCCACGGCAAATCAGTATATGACATCGCGGGTGGAAGGATTAAATCCTCCCACCGGCACAATCAGCACCTCCAGCTATGCGGGTATGGACGGCAGCTACCTCAACAACGCCTTCATCGAAAAGCGAAATGTCGTCATTTCCTTTGAGATGCGCGGCGTGGGCGTGGAAGCCCGCAGGCATCAGCTTTACAAGGAGGTGAAGCCCTCCCGCTACATCAAGATTTACTATGCGACCGCTGGCATTGATTTGTTTGCGGAGGGTTATGTGGAGAGTTGTGAGGTACAAAACTTCGAGATGCTGACAATCGGGCAGATTTCTATTCTCTGCCCGGATATTTATTGGTATTCCACGACCTCGGTCATGGCGTACTATTCACATATCACCGGAGCGTTCACATTTCCGTTTCCAACGGGAAGTAATCCGGAGGCGTTTATCCTCGGCAAATACAACACACAAAACATGATGAGCATTGTTAATGACGGCGATGAGATCGGCTTCACGCTTGTTATTGAAGCGTTGGAGGATGCTCGTTCTCCCACGCTGTACTATCGTGTATTCTTCTTTTTGTGGTATAATATATTTCTCTTTTTGAACTGAAAACGGCATAACACCCCCGAGTCCTCTTTTTTGAAGAGGGCTTGGGGATGTGCGCACTGAAACAGCTTATTTCACCAGTTAATATGTTTTTTTACTCTGATGTTCGGATATGGTTAGAGGGTGCTGCGGTTGCAACAGCCCCCTTTTTTTCTATGATTTTAATGGAAATTAAGCAGATTTTGAAGTTTGGTTGTTCCATCAAACTTTGGTACTTAGGAATCAATGTTTCTATATGTGACATAATTATATTATAATCATGTAAAAATGAATAAACAAGAAAGGTAAATTAGATATTTTATAAACTCATACACTTTTTGTGTAAAAAAAACACACTTCATGTAAAGCACTTGTAAATTAAGTTTATTTATGCTATAATAACTACCTAAGGATAAGACTAATATTATCGATTAATGCTAGGCTGCAATATACTATATAAAATAAAAGCTTTTTTTAAAAAATTCGTAATACATTTATACTTTTTTATGATAGTTTCTGTTTATGAAAGCGCGCGATTTCTATAAATAGTATGCTATAAATAATTAATACACTTTGGAGGTTTTATATGAAACTCAGAAAAAGAATCACAGCATTTTGTACTGCAGTTTTAATGTCAGTATCTTTGGCTTCTATTGGTGCAAGCGCGTCATATGCAACAAGCTATACTTTAAAAAAGGCCAAAAGTGCCGGTAAAGATGATGGAACAAAAACCATTTCTTGTACTACTCTTAATGGTGATATCGGCGAGTTACACTGGTACTGGAACGGCAGCAAAGGATACTCTGAGTGTACATCAGATGGATATACACATTTTGCAGTAGCAAACGGAAAGACCAATTCGGCTTCAGCAGATGTTGGCCCTACTAAAACAGCTAAAACTGACAAGGTTAAGCCTAGTAAAAACGACACCATTTATTATGGCGGTACGGTTGTGACCTGATATTTCAAAACAGCTTCTTTAAAATAAACAGTCGTTTTAACATTATGTTTTTTAGCTAAAACTTCTATTTTCAGGACATTAGACTTCCGGACATTCTGAAATCAGAACGTCCGGATTTCGATGTCATTGACAAGCGATAAAACCTGACAAATTTACGCATTCCCAAGGTGAGAGTATGAAAAGAAAAACACTTAATATAATAAAACTAGTATTTATAATCATTGTTTTTGCTTTTGCAGTATTATCATTAGTATGGTACATCAGATATACATTACTGTTCAAACCGCTTTTAGAAAATACACAGCTTAAGCAAGATAAAGACGACCATAATTATTATACATTGCGTTGTAAAGACAGCGAACCAATTAATTGGGCAACTATATGTATGAGAGTACCGTCCTTTTTGTCATTTTCGGGACACGTTACTGTCTGTCAGGACATTTGCATCGATTATGAATACGATGATACAGACTATGATCTCACTATGTCATACTGGCCTAAGATTACTGACAATAATACAATACGCTGGCAAGCCTTGGAATATGAGGATGATGGAAGATTAAGTGACAAAGGCTGTGTTATAATTACAGACACCCAACTAAATCTTATAGAGGAGTATCCCGATTCCGATTCACATCTAAACTACAATGAATGTAAAGATAAAATGCAGATCTATTATGATGAATATATTAAAGGTTCATTCGGTGAAGATTTTTTTGATTGATATTACAATTTAAGATGATTGCATATCAACATAAAGCGTATCTTAATTACACTTCCTATAGAAGGAGTAAGCATTCACATGAGGATAAAACATTTTCTTACATTTATACTAGTATTTTTCGTAATGCTGCTAGTGGGAGAAATCTATTCAGTAGATCAGACTCAGAGATTATACCATAAAGGGGATCTTATTTTTATTAATACACCGCAGATATCAGATCAAAACACTGTGATGGAGATTGCCGATGAAATAAATAATATTTGTAAAAATAATAATGTCAGCCTTTTTATAGCTAACGAAACTAACCCCACTCTAATAGAATGTAATATTTCAGTATATTATTATGACGATTCGAAACAGTTCTTAATCGATACAACAGGCGTTACTCCGAAAATGATAAAAAGCATCATATCCGGGAACGTCAATATTTCGTACAATAATATCCGTGAAATAGAATACATAGATATAAACACAGGATTTATTCTTCTTGGTGATAAAACATCAGTTTGTAAGGCGTACAATGAAATAAGCGATTCATATGATGTTTTTGGACACATGCCTGCAGACTATGACGGTTATCTTCAAAAGAGGTTCCTAGTTTTGGCTGCTTTTTCCGGAATAATAGTATTGATACTTGGAGCTTTTCAAGCAGTAAACACCAAAAGGCAAGCTGTTATAAAGGAAATAATGGGATACTCACCTTTTGAAATAATACTGAAAAAATTTTTTGCAGATGCACTACTTATCGCAGCATACTATTTGACTGCATTTATTATTCTCAAAAAAGTTTCTTCAGTCGGTGAATGTCACAAAGAAATCATTTTAATTGTTATTTCAATGCTATTGGCTGACTTGATTCCGTATTCTATGTTTATATGTCCGGATATAAATTCTACAATAAAAGGAAAAAGCCATAAATCAAAAGTATTATTGTTCGGATATTTAATTAACATTCCAATTGTTTTTTTATGCATTGTTTCAATTTCAGCTTTTTTTAATTTGCTGAACGAAAGTATGACATTTTTCAAATCAGAAAAGATTTACTCAGATAGTAAGGCTGTACTGACTAACTTTGATGTTGATTTCTTTGGCAATGACATTCTGGAAGCAAGAAATAATTACAAGCAATATAACGAAGAAATATACAGAAAATACTACGATAAGGCGATTATGTTCTCATGTATTGATATTGACGGTGACTTTTTATCAGATATCGTCTATGTCAATTCAAACGGAAAAAATATGCTTTTCGATATGCTACCTAAAATAAAAGGATACAGTTGTGACAGTGATTATACTATTTTTTACGGTCAGAATAGTACCTGTACTTTGGAGAGTTCACTTGAATTTATAGCTTCAACAGACTTCAATCAAGAAAATAACGCTTCAAATGACTTGTTTTCATATGATAGATATGAACTCCCGTTTGAATACAGCGTAGTAGGAATAAGTAAAAACACAGATTCAAATTTTGAAAGAGTGAAAAATCCCGTGCTGATAATCAATAACACATGTCCTGTGATTTCAAATGGTGATTACTCTGTCAATAAAGGCGATCTTTACAACACAGTCATGTATGAGTTCACTGATAACGATATTAAAGCTATAGTCAGTGATTACGATTTTTACAGTGTAACGGTAACTAGTGTCAGCGAACAGTTCAATTACAGTTGGCATCACACGAAAACTGAATTATTGTTATTTGGATTATTTTCATGCGGGATATTGTTCTTTGAGATCAGTATAATGATATTCATAATAAAGAATGACTTTATTATAAATGGAGTCGAGTTGTGTGTATACAAACTACACGGATATTCAATTTTTGAACGTTTTTCAATTCAATTGATAATATCACTTGGTACAATAGTAGCAGAAACACTCATACTGCTATTTCTATCGCACAAATATGAAATTGTCAATGAAAAATTGTCTTACAAATATATAGTGCTAGTTGGTTCTGTTTTACTTGTATTTGAATCTATATTTATTGTTTACAGATCAATCAAATTTGAAAATGAAAAAATCAGTAATATACTGAAAGGCGGTGCCATATAATGATAAAGATAAATGATCTATATAAATCATTCAATGGTGAACCACTGTTTGAGGGAATATCACTTGAAATACCCGACAATTCAATGGTAGCGATAATGGGTAAAAGTGGGTCTGGAAAAACAACTCTCCTTAACATTATAGGAGCGATAGAACCATTTGATTCAGGTGAAGTATCAATTGATGGCATTCAACTTTCAAAAAAATTCAACAAATTGAAATTGTTCAGAGATAAGATTGGTTTTCTATTTCAGAATTTTGCTTTGATTGAGAATATGACTGTATATGATAATCTGGATATAGTAAAAAAGAAATATCGTAATGACATATCTTTAGAGGAATGTTTAGAGTGCGTAGAGTTGAAAGATAAAAAGGGCAGTAAAATATACACTTTGTCAGGCGGTCAACAGCAGAGAGTTGCTTTAGCTCGACTTATGCTAAAAAAGTGTGATATAGTTTTAGCTGACGAACCAACCGGCTCTTTAGATGCGACAAACAGAGATATTATAATGAATATACTTTCCTCTATACATAAGCAAGGGAAAACAGTTATAATTGTAACGCACGATCCAATGGTTGCAAAGAAGTGTGAAAATGTTATTGAAATATGCGATGGAAAGATAGTTTAACAAAATGAATTACATCATAATACTTGTCATCTTACAAGAGGCTATTGCAACCGCAGCACCCTCTAACCATATCCGAGCATCAGAGCAAAAAAACATATTAACCGGTGAAATAAGCTGTTTCAGTGCGCACACCCCCAAGCCCTCTTCAAAAAAAGAGGACTCGGGGGTGTTATGTTCTGCTGGTTTTTATGCCGTTTTCAGTTCAAAAAGAGAAATTCCAAGTCGGTTTTCTGAGATCTTAGCAAAAAGCTTCTTTATGTTGTATGCAAGTCCCAGCAAAAGGAACTCAGTTCTGATGTTGTTTTTGCCCCTGCGCAGGAATCTTCTGAAGCCATGATCCTGTTTCAGCACTCCTAATACGCCTTCAGCCTGTATGCTTCGGTTCATTCTGAGCTGTTTTCCGAATTCGGTCGTTATGTTTTCCAGACGGAACATATTCAAGTGTATATACCGCTCCGACTGCCACAGCTGCACGGAATATTTGCAACACCCTGCCGCTGACTGCCCACGGGCACTGCCCGGCAAAAAAAAAAGAGCCCCCCTGACACAACAGCTTGACCCGCCCCCTGTCAAATAGACAGTGTAAAAAACAAAAATATTCTATGTTGTGACCAAAAGCAGTCTGTGCAATATGTGCAGGCTGCTATTTGTTAGCAGTAATTGGCATTTCACTTTCGTAGTGAGGAGCGTAGCGACGAACGAAGAAAGTGAAATGCCGCGGCGCCCGGTCACGCAGCATACGCCCGGTGAAACTCCATCGGTGTCATGCTGTTCAGTTTGATTTGATACCGACCAGTGTTGTAGTATCTGATGTATTCTTCAATCGCTGCGATCAGACTGGTTTTATCTGTAAACTTACGAAGGTAGTACATCTCGGATTTCAGAACGCCCCACCAGCCTTCCATCGGTCCGTTATCTATGCATCTTCCGACTCGGGACATACTCTGTATCATTCCTGCATCTACAAGTTTTTTGTGAAATGTTTTGTTGGTATACTGAAAACCTCTGTCACTGTGGAAGATCGGGTGGGCATCAGGATTGTGTTCTATCGCTTCGTCAAATGTGGAAAATACAAGATGATTGTTATTGCTGTCACCGATTTTGTAAGCTACGATGCGTCTGTCATAAAGATCCAGAATTGCACTCAGATACAACTTCTTGATGACCGAACCGACATAGTATTTGAACTCTGTCACATCGGTGAGCCACTTCTCATTCGGCTTATCTGCGTGGAAATCTCTGTTCAGAATATTCTCCGCTGTGATCTGCGGTGTTGACGGAATATATGTATTCTTCTTGACACGGGTGACTGATTTCAGATGAAGAATCTGCATTAATCTGTAAATCCGTTTCTTGTTGTAATGCACGTCATGCTCACGGTTGATTACGACTGTCATCTGACGGTACCCTAAGATACCATTGCGTTCTTCATAGTGTTGTTTGATCCATTCTACAAGCTGTTCATTGACTTTCTGGCTTAAACTCTGCTTCCTTTTCAGCCATTTGTAATATGCAGAGCGTGCGACGTGAACAGCAGCACAGAGCTTCTGAATCGGATAATGCTCTGCTTCATTCATGTATCTGATCGCAATATACTTGTCCTCGTTTCGTACTCCGCTCAGTGACCACCCCCTTGAAGCTCCCTGAGTTTTTTTAGCAGCTTATTCTCCATTTCCATATCTTTCAGCTTGGCTTGCAGTATCTTGTTTTCCATACGAAGCCTGTCTGCTTCTGTGAGCGCATCTTCCGACTTTGCCTTGCCACGTCGGTCTGTGAGTCCCTCCACTCCTTTTGCTTCATACTTGCGTACCCAGGAATAGATCTGCTGATAGGATACGCCGTATTTCTCCATCGCAAGCCCATAATCCTTGCCGTTCTCAATGCAGAACGCTACGATCTCCGCACGTTCCTCCTGTGTTGTTTTTCTGCCTTTGTTCATGGTAATTCCTCTTTCCGAGCGTGTGCGCTCTTTAAAGTCCTTACCGCTATTATAACATGAAATCCACTTTCTTAAAACACTTGTGGATGAAATATGATACTTTCGGCATATCTCTACTTGACTTCCTTTACAGTCAAGATATTCAGTTACTGCTTTCAACTTAGTTTTCGCTGAATACCGTTTCTTTGTATGGCTGATCCTGACCGATTCTATTCCATCTGTTTTTGCGAAAACTACCATTTGTCTAAACGTTTCTTTTGTAACCCCATATTTCTTGGCTATTGATGCATAGCTCCCTTTTCCTGAAAGATATTCTTGCACTGCTTGAATTCTTTCTTCATCTGTCAGTTTTCTTCGTGACATAAAATAACCCCCTAGAGTTTTTCACGATTTTTGTTTTTTCGTGTGTCTACTCTAAGGGGATTATATCAGCTGTGCCAGGCTCTTTTTCTTTGTTGGGGCTGCAACATCCCATTTTTATTAGTAGATTTTAAAAGAATTTATTACGTTTTGAATAGTTACTGCCAGCTCAGATGTTACCTCTTCTTCAGTATCAAACGATAGAGTATACTCCGAACCATTATTTATAATTATAAACTGCTGCAGATTTATTTTTTTACCATTTAGGAAATATTCTCCTGTAATTGAAATTTTTTGTCCATCATTGTTAAAATTAGTAAGCATAAAATCAGGCTTAGACTGTGAGATATAGTTTATATAATCGATTTGAGAAATGTTTTCCAACGAAGAAGCTGCTTCATTGACTGTAACAGAAAAAGACGCCGACCCATTTGTATTTGTCATATAGACCGTATCCCCGGACTCTCCATAATCCCAGCCTTCCGGGAACCCAAATTCGTAATTCCCGCCGGAAACAAATATTGGAATGATTCCCGATGGAATAGGATCAGGTTTAGTCCAATCGAAAGAATTTACTATATACTTCAAGGTTTTATTCATCGTTTCATCATTATAGTATCTTATATCAACGCAAAAGTTAAGTTTGATTATGGCTGAATAATCCCAGAATGAATATTCAATAAATCCATAGTCCGAAGAACAATAAGATACATAATAGCTTGAATTATCAGGCTTTGAATACTCTCTTAATTCCATACCGTTTGATACAGCTTGCTGTGTCAGAAGATTTTCATCCACAGTGTTGATTTGCGGGTCATATTCCATTACGATGACCTGAAGCTGAGAACCGGTCTGCCTGTTAACAAACGACACGTTACTTCCCGTTCCGTTGACCTTGCTCCACGAATCAGGGATAGATAATCGGAAATTATAATTATCGTCTGAATACATCGTTGTATCTTCCTTCAATTCTATCACTTCTTCTGTTATTGAAGAATTTGTCGATGAAGAAGAATTATCTGCTCCATCATCAACATAGCCCTTTAAGTTATTTGATGAGCATTTTACAAATATCATCGATACTGTAAATACAATTACAACAAAAGGGATTATCCACCTGTAGCGGCTTAACTCAAATTGATCCTTATCATTGAATTCCATAAAGAAAACCTCCTCATAAATTTATTATACAAGAAAATTTATTTTATTTTGAAATTTTTACTCAAGATAAAAATCTACTATAATAAAAATAGTTATCAAAGCTTGAAAGGAGATAAAAATTATGGCTAGATTTATATCAAATAATATGGGATTAAAGGGTGACGTTTTTACCGACCCTAATTTTCAGAAGGTTATCGAGCCGGAAATGCAAAAAGTCATTTCTTTGATTGAAGAGAAGGGGCTTGGAGATGCACTTAGCAGATTTTTTATTGAAAACAAGGAATCTTCAGTAAAGTACGACGAAGATAATAATTGTTTTGTAAAAGTCGGCAACGGCGTAGATACAGATGGTGGTTCCGCAGTTTACGCATCAAAAGCTGAATTAACAGCTGTATTTATAGATCAGATAAATGCTGTAAGCAGCGAAATAAGAAACTCGGATGAAATCTTCCGGGACGATACCGAAACAGCAGAGCTATTTAGCAGTAATCTTGCTGATCACCTGCCGGTATTTGAAGGAAAAGAAATCGATGCTTTTAAGAATTCACTGGTAGAACTTACAGATAAGGCAGATAGGATCAATGATGCGATAGATAAATCGAATAATTATGCTCATCTGGACAGGCATAACGTGTTTAAACAGTACAATGACCTGAAATTAATGATCATTGCTAAGGAAAATGACCTTCCGCTTAACGGCAAATACGTTACCAAAGGCGAAATATTTATGTCCGCTTACAGGCTTATCAACGGACTGACCGTTGAAGCCGTTATCCTTAGTGCATTAGAGCAGTATCTGGATCATATCGAAGGTATTGACAATGCAGAAGATTTAGAGCGTTACCATAGAACAGGCTTTTTGGATAAGACTGACAATAACGATGTGACTTTTTCTCTCGATAACGGAACAGTATTGTCAGCTAATGATACTGTTGATCAGCGTGACAAGAAAATAGGAAGCGTGAATGCCGTAGATCTTAACGGAGTAAAGCTTGGCGGCGTTGAACTAACTGAGAGAAACGGAAAGATAAATATTGTTACGGATGACAGAAATCACGCTGTTGTTGATGGTAAAGTTACAGTTGCTGTTTATGGATTTGTAGCAAAAGATGATAGAGATACACTTTCTTCCGATTTTGCATCAAAAATGACATATACCGATAAAAACGGCAACGAGAAACTGAGAGGCGTAGATTCTCCCATTATTGTCGGATACAAGATAATCGATGTTGAAACCAAAAAGACCGAAACAGTTGATGTTCGCGGTAATCACATCAGCGGCGAAAATTACAAAGTTGATTTTTATAAACTCAAACTCGATAATGAGCAGAAATATCTGATTTCTACCAGAAACGAAAGTGATGTTGATAGACTTACAAACGCTTTAGCCAACAAGGTCGAACCGGAAAGCAAGGATATTGAAAAAGAATACGACAACATAGAAAAAAGGATTGAAAACATAGATTCTATCCTTCAGGATGAAAAATCGTCAATTACAGATGATGAGAAGCAGAAGCTTGAATCGATAAAAGACGAGCTTGAAAAAGATAAGGCTGTTTTGTCCGAAGATAAGGGAAATACTGACAAAGAAAGGATAGAACAGTCTGAAAAGAAAAGCGAAGTTATCCGTAAAGATCACTCTGAAACGGAAATAGAAAGCAAGCACAAGCTGGAAACCGCGTGGAATAAGATAGAGGCAGCTGTCGAAAAAGAAAGCAATGGTCAGGCAACAAAAGACGACGTTGACAATGCCAAAAAAGAGTATATAGAAAAATCTGACCTTTCCACAAGCGACAAAGAATCTTTGCTCAAAAATTTCAGGCACGATCCCAAAGATACGGATGATAAGATAAAAAACGTTGATTTTGAAGATAAAAAAGCAGTATCGGGTATTGTCGAAAAAATATACAGCAAGGAACTTGACGGCACCTCCAAGGATGATTTTGAATCAGAAATTTTCAAAAAAGCATCCGACGCTGATTATGAGTTTAAGTCAGATAGAGTTGAACAGGTAAGTAAGAATGACGTAGAGATTGAAAAGAGTAATGATGTTGAGAAGACAAAAACTTACGATTTAGGCTCGCTCAAGCTCGATGAAAGCTCAAAAGTCGTAAGAGAAGACAATAAATACTATATAAAAGATTCTGACAGCAAGATTTCAGTATCTGATATAGGATCAGTTACAAAAAACAGGATAGAGATCATTTCCGAAAGAGGTTTTAATAATATCGTTTCCTTTAAAGGCGGGAATGTAGTAAATGACGGAAAACTCGTAGTTGCGGTAAAGGGCTTTATAGGCTCGACTGATAAATTTTCCGATGATTTCAAGGATAAAATGACCTATAGCGATTCTAAAGTATCCGGTATAGACAGGCCGATCACATTAGGTTATGCGGTTTTTGACCTTGAATCAAATAAAACGGAGTATCGTGATCTTAGGTTTGAACACTTTGCCGGAGATAAAATCGATGTAAGTAAGGATAATGTTTATTTCTCAAAAGAACAAACACAGTTTCTGGATTACAAGGCGGAAGATAATATCGGGATCAAGAATGATGATGTAAAGGAACTGTCTTCGTTTTTTGAGAAAAACATATCTTTGTCCGATAAAGATATTGATGATAAGGTAGATAAGCTTAATAATAAGATAGCTGAGCTTGACTCGATCAAGGACATGCCTTTCATAACCGATGATGAAAAAGTCGAGATAGATGCCAAGATCAAGGAGTTGGGCAGCACAGCCGCTGAGTTAAGGTCTGATGATATTGATTTTAAGGACAAAATTGATATCTATAACAGAGAAATATCTCCGACCACTGCTGAACTGACACACAAAGAAGATATACTTAGAACTAACATGAATGACAAGGATCATGATTTTGTTGATTCGCGAATCGAGTACATCAAATCATCAGACTTGTCTGACGGCGACAAACAAAAAATGTATAACGCTATAAGCAAGGACTTTTCAACCTTTGACCAAGCGCTTAAAGATAAGACTTTTGACGATGGAGATAAGGTCAAATCGGTAATAAAGGAAATGTACCATACTGATATAACCCGCAATGATCCTGATGACTTTAAATCTGATATCTGCAAGGACACATACCTCAAGATCGAAACCGAGGATAACGTAAAGATCGATTACGACAAAACCGATAACGAAGCAAAGATCACTTTTACCATCGAAGGCAGGGTAGTCAGGACTGAACATGTTGATGAAAAGAGAGAAATAGTTTCTCGGGAAGAATACCGCTACAATGATGACGGTTCTTTCTTCGTAGAGGTCTATGATAGAGATGATAAACTGGTCGAGACCGATAATTACAGCAGCGATAATATTGTAATTGAATCAACTTATTATGACGAAGGTGAAGTTATAGAAAAAGACTCCTACAAATATGACGATGGTGTACTGAGTTCAGTAGAATCTTTTGATAAGGAAGATAATCCTACCAAAACACGATTCTATGATGAAGATGGTCAAATCGAAAAAAGCATGATCTATAACTATGATGACGGAGACAGAGTATCTGTAAGCACTTACGATAAGGATGATAAACTTATTGAAACAACATATGAGGATAAAGATAGAGGAGCAGATAAAGTTGAGGTGTATGATGCCAAAGACGAAAATACGTCCGATCCTACTTTGATCCGCGAAACAAATGATAACACTGCAGCCGAAATTGACAAGTCTGAAACACCTGACGATACAACGGATGTCCTCAGAGATAACATTCAAGTCGATTATAAAGCTCTATGGGAAGATATGGATGGAGAGGAAAATGATAAGATAGAATCACTTTTTACTCTCCTGGGGGACACGGATAACTTTGAAGTAATAAGTGATATGAATTTTGGAGATCTGACCAGTGATAGATCTCCGGAAGAAAATGCCGATACTTTCTCTAAGCTTATGACTGAGCTGGAAGCAAAAGGTGATAATGCAGAGGGACTGATCGATTCTGTAAAAAGAGATTTTCTTTCTCTGGAAGTCGAAAACAAAACTGAACGTGATGATGCCAAGGAACATTTTTCAATGGTTGAAGCTGTTAAAGAATACGGCGTAGTCTACGAAGTAGCTTACAATGATGTTGACGATAAAAGGGAAGCTATAAAAGAAGGTATCGAAGGGGCAAAGGAGATGATACAAGACGGCGCCCTGATAGATAACAATAGCAGAAACGATGAATCAATAATAAACGCTATAACCAAGGCAATAGATGGTATGGCAGACGATATAACAGAGACTGTATCATCAGCTGTCGGTTCCGTGCCGGATTCATCGGATGTGTCAAAAATAATAGTCAGTGCTATCCGGGATTCTGGTGTTGATCTCAACAAAAGTCCTAAACAGATATCGAGCTACTTGACATCTAAAGCTTCGCTGGTCGATAAAATTGAACAAGATTCAATAAAACTTGAAGCAGTATCAACCGACTGCCATAAAGACCAGGAACTAATGGTCAAAGAATTTATAAATGATGAAAGCTACAAAACGTCTGACCTTCTTGATAACTTTATTTCGGGAATTAATTCAGCCGAAAACACTAAAGTTGTAGACGGGGCATTTGAAGCATATGAACCGTCAGAACTTGACTACAAAAACTTTGAAGCCAGATTTGAGATCGTAATGGACAGAATAGCCGAATATGCTAAGGATAATCCTGAAGAAAGCGATAAGATCGCTAATGCAATATCAAGAATCGCTCAGGATACCGGATGCATTTCCAAGGTTCAAGTCATAGCGGATGAAAAGCTTTCCGAACTGGGAGTGGATACTAAAACTCTCAACGATGTATTCATGTCCAGAGTAGACGATATGATCGATAGCATATACGGTGTTACTAGAGATGAGGATGGTAATATAAACGACATCGATATCGATGATGATAAGGTCGAAGCTGCACAGGCTGAAATAGGAGAGATAGTTAATGCTGTCGTAGATATAATGATAAGCGACAAAGACGATGACGTAAAAGAAAAGATCCAAGACCTTATAATCGATGCCAGAACAAGCGTTGAGGATAAGGGAACGTATCTCGACAGACTCACCCAAGTCTTGTCTGCGGTCAATGGTGCAGTTGAGAAAAACGATAATGATGCTATCTGTCAGGAGCTGGATAAATTTGAATTTGAGGAAAGAGACAATGACGATTTAGGCGTTGACAGAGTGATGGAAGTACTTGATGAGTACGACTATCAGGAAAGCAGGATAAGCAATGATCAGAAATCTGATTAATTATCGTGCATTAAAGTTTTAGAACAAGGAATGTTTTAGCTGCTGCTTATGGCGGCAGCTAATATTTCTGTCCAGAATTAGCATTTCTGAAAGGAGTGTAGCGTTTATGGATAATTTTGCAAACAGCGATTTTTCCTCCAACGATAACTCTGTTCTCATAGATCTGAGCACAGATATAACCAATAATGATGGGAGTAAAGAAGAATCCCGGTCTACTGTTTCGGGTTCGTATGAACACGTTATGGCCGACAAAATAAGAGCCGGGGCGGAGAAGGTCGATAACCCTGTTCTTAAAGAAGTCCTAAAGGACTTTGCTTTCGTGCTTGACATAAGCAAAACAGAACTGACCGATTTTACAAAGATCGTTGACAAGGAGCTAAGTTACAGAGTTGATGGCTACGATGAGGCAAAAGCCGGAATTATCGAAAAAATACCTGACAGTATAAAGGAACCGATAGAAAAAACTTTGACTGCCATTGATAAGTTCAATACTTTTTCAAAAATGAGTTTGCCTGAAATGCTCAATACTATTTTAGATTTGATCGAGGATGTAAAAGAAAAAGCGATTGAGAATGAGAAAAATGATTTAGAAAAAGAAGATAATAAGGTCGAAGTTAATGAGATCGAGCCTTTTGAAACGACTGACGTTGAACACCAAGAGACAGAAGATCCTCAGGACAATCTAAAGGAAATCGAGAATAATGACAATAACGCGATAGATAATGACCATCGTGAAGATATAATGGAAAACAGGGCTGAAAACAACATTGAACTCCGGTTGTCTGACATGGATGTAAATGATCCGGCTGTTTCCGATGAACAATCAAATGAAATTGAAGGTAATGAATCGGATATCGAAGGAACACTATCCACCGATGATGGAATTGAGTTTCAGAATGAAAATGACAGTTCGTCTGATACAAAAGCTACAGACGAAGAAATAAAGCCACATGATAATATCAGCGATTATTCTTCGGATGATTCGGCAATAGCTGAATCCAAAACTGTATACTCGGATGAAGAACCTGAAAAAGATAACAGCACAAACGATAATACCAATGATTCGGAATCTTTTGATAAATACGAAAAGCCTGAACGTCTGGAAGAACCTGACGATGAACTTGACAGAAAAAATACAGAGGAAAATGCGGATATAACAGATGAAGCATTGGAATTTGATAAAATAGATGATGTTCCTATCGTATCGATTGATGATCAAACAGTGACACTGGAAGACGCTGATTCCAGTGAAAAACAGGTAGAAAACGGCAGTCAGGAAGAATTAGATGCCGTTGACGATATTGCTGACCCCGGAAAATCTGCTTTATTAAGCGCAAATGATGTTGATGGCGATGGAACAGTAAATGAGCAGGATAATACTGATCCAACTGTCCAAGATGAGGATCTATCTGCAGATATTGCAGCAGATGCTCAAACAGATGTTTCATTTCCTGAATTCTCGGAAGATGGAACTGTCGATTATGATGCGGAAACGAGTAATGATATACCTGAAAAAACGCCTGAAATCGGCGGAGATGTTGAGCTGATGGATCAGAACGATGGAACCCTGACAGATAATGAGAGTCTGTCACCATCAGATACAGACGGCTCTGAAAATACAGATATAGAAAGTGAAGATGCTGTTAAGGATGTAGATAACATCGGTGACAGTCTTGATGACCTTTCATCTGACTGGAATGATGATTCTGTTCAGGATCAGGAACTTTACAATAACGATTCAGACAAAGATGAAATTCCTGATAATAGCGTATCTACGGATGTTTCAGCAAATAGTGAAATTGAAAATTTAAAAATTATCGAAATCGATAATGTAAGCGATTCAATAGAAAACGAGATGCCTGAAGATGCTATAGAATCCGCGATAGACTTTGAAATACCGCAGGGTTTTGAAGATAACGGCATTGCTTTTGGGGATCCGTATGATAGCATACAAAATATCTCCGACACTATAGATTTCGCAAGTGAATTTTCTGATGATGCAATTCTCCCTGAAAGTGATCCTGTTGATTACGGAATGGAGCAGGGTGAATACGATATTGAGATACCATATGATGGAACTGACGTATACATGAGTGATCTGGCATCAGTTGATATAGAAGAAATAGGAGAACTTCTTATTTGATATTATTGGACGTAAAAATCTTGTATAATATTTTCAAAAGCAAGATAATTCGTTTATTTTGGAAGGGGAGTTTTTGTATGAGTTTTTCTTTTCTTTTGTTATTTTCGTTACTCGGCTATTTGTTTGCCATGTTCGGTATAGTATTGGGTTTCAATCTGTTAGCTTCAATGTTTAGTACCGAACAAAGTGTTCCTAAACGTGATAATAGAACCAACGAAACAAAAGATCTGATTTCGGATGACCTTTTTTCAGATCTCGATGATTTGGCAGATAATGATTTTTTCGAAGATGATTCAGCTTTTCTCCAAACTGAAACAAATGCAGCTAACGAACCTATTTCATATATAGACATAAAAAAATGCTTATCAGACGAAAAAAGCATTGAAATATATAGAAAAAATGAAGACAAAGCTTATGCTGTTCTTCAGAAGAAAATAAAAATTTGAAAATTACAAATTTTCTGCTATAATATATTTAGAGAAAAAATCGAAAGGCAGGGAACCTATGTTTGATAATAATAAAAATTCAAAACTAAAAATCAAAATAATAGCAGTATGTTTATCTCTTATTGCAGTTGGGTCTTTTGGCTACGTAGGATATAAACAGTACTTTGAACCAAAAACTAAGGATTCTCAGTACGATGACTTGAGAGAAAAACGTCAAAACAAAAAACTTAGTTTCCAAAATGACTTTGTAGATGAAGGAAATAATGAAGATGCATACCATGATAAGGACGATGACAGCCATGAGGAAGTTCCTGAATCAAAAAAGGAATCTTCACAGAACAAAGATTCAAGTTCATCAGCTTCAGCAGATAGTGGAACAAGTTCAGTTGAACAAAGCTATTATACATATGAGTATACTGACAGGACTTTTGGCTGGATATCAATACCCGGGACTTCGATAGATTACCCGGTTCTCTATCTTGAAGGAGATAATGAATATTATCTCACGCATAATTATATGGAACAATACGATTCATACGGCTCGATCTATCTTGATGGAAATCAGTATATAGGTGCCAAAAACATGACCATATACGGTCACAATATAAATGCCTATTATGAATCAATGTTCAAACCACTTGTTAATTATGAGGATCAAGCGTTTTTTGATGAACATCCCGTTGTGGAATTCGATTACGGCGGAGATTCATCCGAATGGGAAGTGATAGGCTGCATGATCGTTGACCTTAATAACGATCACAAGTCGTTTAACAAATGTGATTTCCTTGATGATAATGATTTCCTCGACTATGGAAATACATTACTAGATAACTGTGTAATAAAAAAAGACGGATTTGAGCTTCAGGCAGATGATAATCTCCTTACGCTAGTTACTTGTTCGTATCATACGAGCAATTGCCGTACAGTAGTAATTTGCAGACAGATTTAAAGTAGGAGTATAAAATGAATAAAATTGTGATACTATTCGTTTTTCTGTTCTGTGTTTTTTGCGCTTTATGGGTCTTTAAAAGTAAAACGCCAATAAACAGGCATCTAAACGAATCAAACAACGCAAGCAACTGGTGGGATACTCAAAACGATATCGCTCCTTTGTCGTATGAAGTTAGCGAAGAGTGGTATCTGGATCCCCGAATACCATCGGATTATGTTCCCGTGTTGGGAGAAGACGGACTGTATATGCAGGTCGATGAAAATGGCACGATTCTTTCTTATTGGAAATGCACTGAAGATGGTACGGCTTTGAACTGGGAAAAAGTCAATCCCGACATTCCCGATAATTATGAAGCTGTAGAAGATCTTGAGGATGTATATAAGGTGACTGATGCAAACGGCATGGTCAAGTACCTTAAATACATAAGAAACAGAGATAATTCGTTCACCTTCGTAGAAGTGGATAAATACGGAAACATCATTGACGAGTACATAACATCATGTGAATCTCAGGCTGGCGATAATTCGATCCCGACAAACTATATGCAGATCGATGGAAATATTTACGGCGTAAAAAACAAGGACGGAGTCGTTGTCGAATACGTCAAGAAAAATGAAGATAAAAACGGAAATCTGATCTGGAATCCTATTAGCGAAGAAAAGGTATTTGCTGATATAACAGGTAATGAGAGAAATAACGGAGAAGTTAAGAATCCGGATATGACTTTGCCTGACAGTACAGATCAAAAACCGGACGAGTATGTTGTCGGTAAGCCCGGTGGAAATAAAGTAACAACTGCCCCTGTGGTTGTTGATCCGGATATTTCTGTTAACACAGGCTCCAAAAGCAAAAAAACGCATACTCAAAAAGAGTCTTATCAGACAACAGAGTATGAGGGGGATTACAAACTTACTTATGAATACACAATCATCAAAACCTATGATGATGAAGGTAATATGTTATCTTCTGATAAACAAGGACCGTTCCTGCGAAATAAGGAATACGTTGGAAATCAGAAGGTAACTGCTAATCCCTCACTAATAGAATCAAATCTGGATAACGAGATAATGAGAGTTGCTGGCGCTTTGGAACAAAGCGATGCAAGCGGAGTGATAAACTCACTTAATGCAGAGAGAATCAATAACAATCTTTCCATTCTTGCTACCGATGGTGATGCTCAGAAAATTGCTACGTTATTTGCAGCAGATATGGCTACATACGATAACACGACCAATATCTCACCTTTATACGGCTCTATAGATCAGTTAATGACACGTTATGGAATTACTAACCAGGGCTATGGTCTTAATGTCTGGAGAACAACTTCCGATGACGCTCAGCAGATACATCAAAGGTTTCAATCCATAGACAATTGCCGTAACGCGAGGATGAACGAGAATTTTAATCAGGTCGGTGTTGCTATTTTCAAAAATAACGGATATTACTATGTTGCAGAATTACTGATGCTGCAATTCTAGTATACAACATATAATACACTGAAAACAGGTTTAAGTCCAAAATATAGGACTTAAACCTGTTTTTATATGTAGTTTTTATCGATTTAAATTTTCATGTATAATTATAATAGTCAATTACATTGATATCTTGGAGTTTGTTTTTCAATTTAAAAAGGAGGAAAAATCATGATTTGGTCAAAAAGAGACGAATTAGATTCCATAAAACAAGTTGTGTCTCGAAATTCAGGTATGACTGAAGAAGAGCTCATGAAAACTGAATGGGATACACAGATAATGCATTTGTATGATGTTGCAGATTATCTCAGAAATGCCTCAGATACTAAGAAGAAAATAGCGGTATTTGCTGACTATGACTGCGATGGTATATGTTCTGCAGTGATCATGCATGTGATCTTAAAAAGCCTTCAAATAGATTTTAAGATCTATTTCCCGAAAAGAGGAATTGGATACGGCTTACAAAAAAGATACATAGATATGATCGATGAAAAATATGATGCAGTGATAACTATTGATAACGGAATCTCCGCTTTTGAGGGCATCGATGCTGCGAAAGCAAGAGGAATGGATGTTATAGTTATAGACCACCATCTGCAATCACCGGAAGGTCTGCCAAACGCTGATATAATAGTTGATCCACACGTATTCAAAGAAAAAGAAAATTTTGAAGATTGGTGCGGAGCCGGACTTGGCTACGAACTTTCTAAACTCATCTGTGATGAAAAAAGACAGAAAGTATGCCTGCAGTTCGCAGCATTCGCTACAGTAGCAGACGTTGTTCCTTTACGTTTCAATAATCGCACAATTGTAAAAAATGGATTGGAACTGATAAACAATAGTTCCGTTAATTCCATACATCTTCTTATAAACGAAATTACCGGGTTAGGAAAGCCGAATGTCGATGAAACAACTATAGGCTTTAAGATCGGACCTATTATCAACGCCATGGGGCGTGTTGAGGATGATGCTGAATACGTATACCGGTACTTTACTAGCGGAAATCCTGAAATGCTTCAGCATATGGTTGATAATAATGAAGTAAGAAAGGAACTTGTTATTCAAGCAGTCGAAAGAGCTCAGAATATAGTAGTAGAAGAGTGCTTATTTTCAGATGTTCCAAAAATTATATATGATCCAAAAACGATCGAAGGAATTGTCGGTGTTGTTGCCGGCAGATTAACGGAAACTTACAAAAGTCCTGTAATTTGCCTGACGGACAGTGAAACGCCGGGAGTAATTAAAGGATCCGCACGATCTACTGAGGATATTAATATAAAAGAAGCACTGGATAAAGTATCTGACCATTTACTTCATTACGGTGGACACGCGGGAGCTGCCGGCTTATCACTTAAAATTGATGAGCTTGATAACATCCGCGATTGTTTTTTCAGTATATTCGAAGATTTCGAAGTTCAAGAAAAAGATGAAATATTCTATGATCTTGAAATCAATGCAGAGGAAATTCCTGATACGTTGTCACTACTAAAAGCGTATGCGCCTTTTGGAGAAGGGAACAGACCGCCTGTATTCAAGATCAATAACTTTAAATGTTTACCCAGAAACGGAAAACTATTCCAGATATTAGGCGATGACGGCAAAGCACTGAAGCTATTCGGTAACGGTTGCATAGCGATCGGATTTGATGCCGTAGAAAAGTTCAATTCATTGAACATGCCCAAAACACTAGATATAATTGGCGTGATAAGCGAAAATAACTATGGAAAACCAGAAGCACAAATCGAAATAAGTGATTTTAAGAAGGTCACAGAAATCAAAAATCAGTCTGAATTGACAAAATTATGTATAAATGATATTCTTTCAGGCTTATAATAAGGAGGCCCTAAAATGGCAGTTACAAAATACCCAAAGGAAATTTTCACCAACATCAAAACGAAAAATGGCGGAGCTCAGACGTTTAGCGTAGCATCTAATCTTCAGTTCGACGAGGATAAGCCGCTGGCAATGATGTCTTCGTTATCAAGATATGTACTAACTGCTGTGGAAAAGAATTCCAGCGGTAAAACATCTATTCTGATCGGCAATATTCCGGCAAAGCTTGTCCCTGCGATTGCTGAGAGAGCTAAATCAGTACTGACAAATACTATAAATGTTAATGCTGACAGCTCGGAAGTAGCAACAGAAAAGCCTTGGCCTGTGCTTGAAAGAAATAAGAAAATATGCGAAGCGCTTGAACTGTCTCCTACAATGGGAAATAACAAAGGAAAGCCTTTTTGGTCAATACCTGCGGAGGAAATAAAGAAATACAGAGAATTCTTAGGAAAGAACGCTGAAAAATACCCGAAAAACAAAGAAATTATAAATAAGCTTGATCTGTTTTTAACAGCATCGAAAGAAATTCAGAACAAATGCGTTTCTTTTATGAAAGAAACACGAAGCACTAAGGATAGAAGCACTATGGCACCTTCGGGAGAGTTGATTATTTATGAGTCAGGAACAAAACCCAGAGTCTCACAGAAAAGGGAAGATGGTAAGGTTCAGGTCTATAATATAAAGATCGCGTATGTTATAGGACAGAATTATCCTTTCAACGTAACTATCACAAACTACTATGCTTTTGTAAAGAAAACTGATACAGGAGCACTGAATGTTCAGGGAAACTCGGTTTGCGATAAAGTTTCTTCAATAGTTCGAATGAGTGAGCTCGATGGACTTGCTTTCATAAAATCTATGGAAGATGATGCTATGGCGTATAAAATCAGTTTTTACGCCCGTCAGCTAAAAAAAGCAGATGAGCTTGTAAAGAGTAATATTGAGCAGAGCAAAAAGAATGCAGAAAATGACAGTGATGCCTATTTTTCCGACTTTTAAGTTGAATAAGCACCTTATCAAAGCCATTGTTTTATACAGTGGCTTTTTTTATCGGATTCAAAATTCGATTATAATATATATAGATCTGTTATTGATAATTGGAGTTTTATCAAATCGGATCAAGTATTTTTTTTAGGAGGTCATTTTATGAACTTTAAGAATATTTGTATCGAAAATTTTGGCGGAATTACTCATTTAGAAACAATACCAAAGCGAGTCAACGTAATAATCGGACCTAACGGACACGGCAAGACAACATTCCTTAAAGCCGTTAAATACGGTCTTGTTGGCAGCCAGACAAGAAGTGAACTTATCAAAGATGGAGCTTGCGCAGCTGAAGTATCTCTCGATATTGACGCTTACTCAATAAGAAGTATAAACAACAGTAAAGGTGCTTCAGTATATCTTAACGGAAAGAAAACGACTAGAAAAAGCATTGTTGAGCTCCTTCAGGCTGAGTACGGCGGAACTAAAGAAGCAATGCAATTTTTGACTTCATCAGAAGTCTTTGAGAAGGCAAGTTCATCGGAATTTACTGAATTTCTTCTTAACAGCGGATTTATTCCTCTAAATTTAGATATAGAAACGCTGTTGAGACTTGTAAAGGAAACAGAAGTTATTGATGAAAGCATTGAAGAAGAATTGAAAGGAAATTTTCCTGCAATGCCTGATAAATTCAGTCTCGATCATATACAGGAAATAAACGATTATTATTCAGGAAAAATAAAAGCTGAAAAGAAAGAAATTGAAAGATTATCCTCTATTATTTCATCGGTTGACGGAATTGACACAACAAGCATTCGAGAACCAAAAACGATAAAAAAAGAATATGAACTCTTGATTGCTGATGAAGCTACGATAAAAGCTTATGAGGAAATAACTGTAAAAAGAAGTACAGCTCTTGAAAAGCTCAAAAAACTGCAGGAAACATACGATAAATATACTGTAACAAAACCTAATCCTGCAGAAAAAATTTCAGCTGAAAAAGTTATCGAGCAAATGGACAGTGAAATAAAAAAATCTATAAAATTCATTTCAACATTGAACGCAAACAATTCTATGCTGGAAAAGCAGTTATCCAGACTTTCAAGTAACTGCTGTCCTCTCTCTGAAAAAATATCCTGTACTCAGGATAAGACCGAAGTTATTGAAGAAATCAATACTACTATTTCCGGAAACAAAGATCAGATCGAACTTCTTGAACAGGATAAAGAGATATACGAAGATCAGCTGAAAAAAGCACAAGAAGTTCTGGAAGCTTACCGGAATCAGGAAAAAGCTTACACGGAGAAAATCAACTTACTGAAACAGATAGATGTAGTTAAGACTTCCATACCATCGGCTGTTGAAAGGCCTGACCTTGATGCATCAGAGATTGCAAGAAAGAAAAGCGTTCTGGCAGATGAACTTGCTTTAGCCAACAGAATCGAGGCAGCAAATAATGAAAAAGCAAATCTGATCTCACACGAAAATGATTTCTCAAAATACTCTATTCTTGAAAGGATAACAAGTAAAAAGGGAAATGTCAAAGGAAAAATACTCAAGCTTCTTCTTGGCAGACTTGTAAAATCCATCAACGATATGGCTGCAGAAGCTTGTCCTCAGCTTACACTGGATCTTAACATTAATTCCAATGGAAACGTTATTATTCAGTGCAAAACTCCAAGCGGTACCCAGGACTATGGAGATCTTTCTACAGGAGAAAAACTGCTCGTTCAGTTTCTGGTAATGACTCAAATAAATCAGCTATCAGGTTTTAAACTTCTCGTAATGGATAATCTTGATAAGCTGGATGAAGCCAACTTTGAAAAAATGCTTGATTTCCTCTCGCAGCCAGCGGTTGCAGAGTATTACGACCATGTCTTCGTGGCAACGGTCAACCACACCGAATTTGAAGACGTACTCGGAAAATTCAGTGATATAAATGTCATAAACGTTTAAAAAAGAAACGAGCTGATATAATTTTCAGCTCGTTTTACTTTGTTAATTCAATATGAGAATTATCGGCATTACTTTATAACTATTTCAAAAGCTCTGCTGTTGATATTACTTGTATCCCATTCACCGTTAACTTTAGCGCAAAGTACAGCTTTATAAGTGCCGGAAGGGATCTTTTTGGAAGTATATGTGCTGGAATTACCCGGCATATAATCTTGAACTTTCCATTTACCAGATAGAAAAACAGCTATACCGTATTTTTCTGCCCCGTCAACAGGCGACCATTTCAGCCTGAACTGGTTTCCTGAGACCTCAGAGGTGACTATCGGATATTTAGAAATCTTTGCTTCATTGGGCGTTATTGTAATTGCATTAGAGAAATCCTGTTTCCACTTTCCGTTTATCATCACGATAACAGCAACCCTGTAATTTGTTCCTGCTTTGAGGTTCCTTAGCGTGTATGAGGTGCCATTACCATCGGCAAGCTTCTGCCATCTGTTGTTTACATATCCACATACAGCGTACTTTTCAGCTCCTTTATTTTCTGACCATGTGAGCATAACACAACCGTCACCGGGGAGGTATGAAACCGTAGGTTTTTCATTAACAGGAACTGTATTATCAATATAGACATCATCTACATGATATTCACTTGCATTGCCAACTTTATCATATGCATAGATATGTGTTCGATAAACACCAAATTCATTATTATGATCGTTTACATTTACACGGTAAGTAACTATATCACCATCTATAGTTCCACTTGCTTTTGAATTTGTTTCCCACGAAGGCTGGATATCATCCTGATTATTTTCAATCGTCCATGTAGGAAACTGTACTCTATCAAGACCACTTCCGCCATCATCAGTTACTTTACAAGTTATTGTATAACCTGTACAAGAGACATCTGTAACCTTAACGTCAGATATTTTGGGAGGCTCTGTATCAACTTTTTCAAATGACCATTTCTGCGCATTAGTGGTATTATATGGGTGCTGCTGAACGTTTGAACTATTTGCTGTTTGCATTCCTGCAAGGTCAACAGAATAACCACTGAGTTTTGATATCAAACGGTAGTATCCTTCGCCTTCAGCCTGTATTCGCCAAAGCTGACCTCGTTTATTTGATGGATTATATTCCCACAACTGAATATTATTCTTATGTAAAAAAGCAGTCGCATCACTATCTTCAACGTCCAAAGATAGATGTGATGATGATTCTATGATTTTGTAATAACCGTCTGCTACATAAGTTATTTCAAATGTATCACTACTGTTTTTGGAGTTTTGTATTTGTATATTTGAACCATTTTTGTAATTATGGTCGCCATCTGCATCGAGCCATACTCCACAAGCTGATTTTATATAGTACGTTCCGTCGGCTATAGGTCTATCATTTGAAATATACGGAATAAAACACCATGACTGAGCCTTGCTGTCGTTAGCTTCATGTGTTTGAATATATCCAGTATCTCCAATTATAGCATTTTTGACATCCAAATAGTAACCATTTGCTCGTGATTGTATGGTATATCCGTGGTTTGTTGGTTTAATTGACCACTGTTGTGCAAACGTTGCATTATCCTTATATGTTTGAACCTTTGTTTTGTGGTTCAATGAGGCTCCGGGTACATCTAATGCAATGTTTTGTCCGTTCTGAGTGATTTTGTAAAATCCATTATTAAGGTAGGTCACTGTCCATGAATCATAATCCTTATTAGGAAGAATACTGCCTTCTGTCGCAATCAGCTTCTCTTGTTCATCAGCGGGGTATTTTGTACCCGGTATATCAAGATATACTCTTCGTCCCAACTCGCTAATTATCAAATAATTCCCATCAGGAACAGTTTGCCCAGCAGCTTCAGATTCACTCATCACGTGTCCCTGTTTTTCGTTAATATTGACAGTAAAACAAAATTGATTATCTCGTCTTACAGCTGTGTTCCCGTTTGAATCATTAGCATCAACGACATGAATATATACAGGCTGACTACCTCTAGCTGTTGTTTCAATCCACTGATCAAATCCATGATTTCCTGTAATTCCGAATGTCGAATTAACGTCTTCCCTGTATTGATTTGCCATTACACCGGTCTGCCTTGTTATAATTGAGCTTTCTCCAACATTTCCACCTATATAAACGTGAACCTCTAATGATTGTGAAGACGAGTCAGGATCATATACCCAACCCCTAACATGGATTGAACCTTCTCCTCCTTCTACTAAATCAACATAGCCAACAGGAGAGTGGTTTGAAGGCTCCTTAGACGGTGAAGAATAAAGATATGCAAAGGAATACCTTCCGAACATCATTGCAGATTTAGAAATTGTATTATCCCATTTTATACCACAACTTCTGACTTTACTACCTCCACTATAATTACCATTACCATTACAATCGACAAATGTTATAGTATCTCCAGATACACTGGTTACAAATATTGTATGACCACTACCCATCGTATTTCCATACTGTATAACATCGCCGGCCTTTACTTCACTGATACTGTATGACTTAGTCCATGACGATACGTGTGATCCAAAAACGTTATAAGCAATAAGTCTTGCGAAGCCAAAGCATTGTGTACCGCCATCAAATCTATCATTCCATGTCGAGTAATTAGGGTATGCTGACCTTAAACTGCTTAGTTTACTATCAAATTCACTTTGCGTAATTGCACTGGCAGCCAAATTCGTAATAACTTTATTGGGCAGATACACCCCCAAGCTACAAATCATCATTAATGACATAAACACGCTCAACAATCGTTTTTTCATAAAAACACCCTTTCTAAAATCAACGCACAATAAAATTATAAATCATTTTGGAAACAAAAGCAGCTTCCACAGATTCGATTATTCTTACACATCTGTTTACCGCAAATCTTTCTCAAAGAAAATTCGCTGTATAATAAGGAATAGTCCATAGAATCCGCTTTAGATTGCCGTAAAATCTTAGATAAGTAGCTATATGAATTTTCTGATACAATCTTGAAAACGTTAAATAAACAGAGTTTAAGCTTTTATGATTATTGGTAAAATTGTTTTTCTCACTCGCTACGTATTGTTCTGAACTAGCAGTTAAAAATCTTGTTGCTGATGCAATGAACGCAATCGTTTCATTTACAGCCGTCATTAATACTGCTGCTACAACTGAACTGATCTCGCGGACATAGAAGCCAAACTTTGTTTTCGTTTTCATAAAAATACCTCCGAAAATTACATTATCGATTATTTAATAATAATCGTATCGGCTTACGATAAACGTATTTGAAAATTACCCTTATCGCTGTATTTATTATAACTTTTTGTCTGCAGTTCGTCAATGTTATAAATATACGAAATTGTATAACATTAACATTATGGCTTGCATACATTCAGCAAATTATGAACAATATGCATAATAAAATTCACACTTTTTCCTTGACGTTCTAGTGTATTTTAGGTATTATCAATTATTACATAAAAAAACTCCCCTAAATCAGGGGAGAAAAAGGCGGTAATTTTGTCAACTGCACTTAGACTTCGCCTTAATTGCAGCGACTTCCTTAATTACAATGCCTGAGAGCACTCCAAGTGAAAACAGTGCTATAAACACCAAGAAGAGTTTTGGGGATATTCTGACTGTTGACAAGCTGATATTTTTTATTGCGATTATTTTTGCAATACTGAACACACAGTTCAGAATAAAGCACAAGAATGACGCTACAGCGCAGCGCCAAGACTTTTTTAAAACGGCTTTAGCAGCGAATATGACTGTAAGTGTCATTGAAAGATACTGAAAACCTGTCATAATATTCCAAAGAAGTTCAGGCATCAATTTTGCCATTCTTTTCATAAGGAAAATAAAAACGCAAATTGAGATCACTGTTTTTATCATAAAGAAGATCGTGATTCCGTTTACTTTCGGCTTGATTGTTTCATCACCTTTCTTGTTAGCAAGAAAAGCGGCATAGAATATTTTGAACATGTAAATTTCTCCTTTAATATGTATAATAATATATAAATAGACCATCGGTGCGAACGATGGTCAATTGATTCTATAAGTGATTCGTTTGTAAGTGAATGATTGATTTATGTATATATATATGTATATGATCATGAAACAAAGTCGCACTCGTCATCTCATGCAAAAAAGGAATTTGTCCATCTTTTATTAAATAATAAACTCCATGTTATCAATAATAAAAGTCTGTAATTATTATATACGAAAATTTGGTTCGATAATAACAGAGTTTTTATCTAATGTAATTTTCTGCTATAATCATTATAAGCAATAAATAATGTAAAGGAGAGCACGATATGATAGCTAAGATCAGTAATGATTTTATCATTAACACAGACGAGATACGTTTTATTCTTTCCTGCAAATCAAATTCGGCAAAAGAAATTGCATCAAACGCTAAGAAAAACAATACGTTGATCAATGCTACAAAAGGGAAGGCAACTAAAAGTATCATAGTTCTTAAAAACAATGAAGTTATCTCTTCGGATTATAACCCTGATACATTATTTAATAAATTTTCGATGACAGTTAACAGCAACATCAATGATAAATAAAAGCTGTCACTTTCGTGACAGCCTTTGCTACCATTCTTTTTTTACAAGATCTCTTGACTTATCATCTTCAACAACAGTTAGATTTCTTTTCAAAAAACCTCTTATCATTTCAGATACCTTCAGTTCTTCAGGATCAGGATTTTCGGGAAGATAAGATTCGATCCATAAAGCCCATCCGATATACATCGCAAAATTTTCATTTAGCTCTTTTGCGAATGAAAGTGGCGGCAAAGAAAGAGGTTTGATCTTAAACCCGGAAACTATTTTATTGTAATCAGAACGTGTAATGTAATACATGTTATCACCTCACTATTTATTTTACTACTTATATTATATTCGATTTTTTTTAAGAATGAAAAATTTTATATGATCTTTTCATGCTTTTAATTTTTACATATAGTTTAACTGTAAATACGTGAAAAAAAGGAGGAAAATGTATGACTTACTGGTTTTTATTCTGTATTTGCATATTATTTTTCATACTGGTTTTTTTGTTTATATCCATATATCTGCTTATATGCAAAATAAGGATAATGATAAAGGGACAACCCAAAAGCTTCAAACAGCCGGCCAAATTTGTCCCTAAGCTGGATCTTGAAGTGCAGCAAGTTCAGCCATCCGTCGATAATTCCAGCGCAACTAAAAGAGGAGACTTCAAAATAATGAAATAAGACAGGGAGGAAATTATCATGAAAAATAAAATGATTGCTTCGGTTTTGGCGCTTACAGTGCTTACTACACAGATAACAGCTTTTGCTTCTGATAATACAAACGGAATGATGATAGCTGATGATGGAAATAACGTTGATTTTTCCGAAGTAATGCAAAACGGAGCCGAGCAAATACAGTTAAACCAACCGGCAGCTCAGCCTACAACGGGAATAACAGCTGATTTTGACGGTTTTCATAAGCAAATGGATGCTTTTTTGGAGTCGGCAGGGTTTGATTATTCTGAATTTACATCTCAGAAGTTTTCTTTGCCGGACATGACAAACATATCTACGGAGGCTGACATGAAAGAACAATATGCCGAAATGGTCGCAGGGCTTTCCGCGTATGGATTCGGACAAAAAGCAACATTACCGGATAATTCCGGCTACACTCTCAATGCAATAGGCTCCTTTAAAGATTCTTTCGGTGATGGATTAAAATCAGAATTCACTCCATACACAGAGTTTACTTTTGATAGTCAAGCGGTTTTTGCGGATTTTTCTGCAAACAGGGATTCTCTTTTCAGTGCAGCAAGAAACTCAACAGGATACAATGAAATAAGTCAGATGATGAATATAAGTGATGCATGGGACAGCTTTAACAGCTATAAGAACAGTATCAATCCCAATAATATCACACCTGAGCTACTTAGTTTTGGTTCGCTGGAAACAAAAGTCAATAATTATGCAGTTGGACAAATAAGCTCAATAAAGAATGATTTTGATGGTAAAGACAGCGACAAATCTATCACCCGGAACGATTTTTTATCGAAAAAGCAAGATATCATGGATCTGGAAACGGAATTAAGAAGAACAGCGGATAAAGACTTTCAGATAGCTTATGATTTTATTCCCCCGAGCTATGACAACGGTTATATGGGTCGTTATGAGACTTATGATATAAGAACTGACGGACTCCGTGACCCTAAAGTACAAAATAAAATGATCTCAGATATGGGATTCGATCCAAACCTAAGCGATATCGACAATATTTCAAAACGCTTAAAGGAAAATAAATTCTCTGATGGCTATGAAAATGTAGAATCTAATTTTCGCGGCGATCTGTTTAAAAAACTGGATACTTTATTATCAGGCGAATCAAAAGCAGAAGACGTTGAAGAAAAAGGATGGAGTGATCCCACAACCGATCTTTTACTTGACGGAATTGAATAATAAAAAAAATCTCCCATGGAATAATGAACCATAGGAGATTTTTTGCATCAGGAGAAATATGGGTACTTATTGTGTCAGTAATTTCTTACCTTTAATATGTGCAGCGATTTTTGTTATATCGCTGACGTTGATCACTCCATCACCATTTACATCGGCAAATTTCTGGGCGTTTTCATCGAGAAGTTTTTTCCCTTTTATATGCGCTGCAATCTTAGTAATGTCGCTTACGTTTATAACGCTATCAGTATTTACATCTCCGAAGAGTAGCGGTTTGAATGTACGATAATATACGTCTTCCTGCATATACGGATGTTGAACCGTTGCGTATTTATTCGAATATTCTTCTGCTGTGCTGCCCTTATAGCCAACAATATAATTAAAGTCCAACGCATAGTTAATTGCGTATACATTTACATACTCTATCTGTTCAATGATGCAATTTTTGGAGTATACAATAACTGTTGTTCCGTTGTTGGAGTTGTTCAAACCCGAAAAAGCGCCATCACCTATAAATTCAACGCTTTCAGGAATCACCGCCTTAGTTATGCCTTTACATCCTTTGAATGCTTTTGAACCTATATATTTTAAACCATTAGGAAAATTTATTGCTTTTATTCCGGAATTTTCAAATGCACTTGGATAGATAGCTTCAATGCTTTCGGGAAGAAGTATTTTTTCCTTTTTTTGTCCCGCAAAAGCATTTGAACCTATGTATTTCAGTGTAGAGGGTAGCTTGAATTCGGCAGTTACGGGTATCCCGGGAGAATCAGCTATACCGAGGGTACCTTCTCGAATGTCTATATAAGATGGGTTATTGCCATTGATTTTATAAAGCCAGTTTCCAAGATAAAGTGCCTTTTCAGCTGATGAGTCAAATTGCTTTTCAAACGGTGTATTCTTGAATGCTCCGTTTCCCAGTCTTTCAAGAGAATCAGGAATAACTACTTGTTCTGATATCGAACATCCATCAAAAGCATTATGAGATAATGTACGGAGACCATCATTCAAAGTAACACCTTGCAATCTCTTGTTTCCACTAAAAGCAAAGGCGCCGATTCCTTTTACGTTTCCGGGAATATCAATATCTAATGCCTTTACAGTATCATTAACATTATCACTAAAAGCATTACTGAATGCATAATCGTCTATATACAGATCATTTTCAGTAGGCAGTTCCAGACTTGTAAGTTTCATCTCAGATTCATTAAAAGCACCATAATTAATGTATTTGAGAGTATTGGGGAAAACTATATTTTCTATACTTTTAGTTCTGTAAAAAAGATCTATTCCTACTATCAGCTTTTTGAAGGCTTCTGTACCTATTCCTACACATCCATCCGGAATGACAAGTTCAGTAATATCTTCACCTTTCTTTGAAAAATCAACTACCCAGTTATCTACCATTATTAACTCATTAGATTTTTCCTTTATCTGGCTGTTAAACAGTTCAGTCCCGGTAAATGCGTTTCTGCCTATAAATTCAAGGCTATCGGGGAGATCTACCTCCTTTAGATTTGCACAGCCGTTAAAAGCATTATTGCATAGTGAAGTAATGCCTTCACTGATAACGACTTTTTCAATAAACGTATCTCCTTTAAAAGGTGAATCGTAATTTCCTGCAGTATCGGTGTTTTTAAGCTTACCTTTTCCTGTTATTGTTACTGTTGCCGTATCATAATCAATGACATAACTTGCGTTATCGCCCCACTGCTTCGCTTCTGAAACGTCTGCATAAGTTGTTATGCTCATTGAATTTGCGCTCAGCATTAACGCTGAAACAAGTCCTGAGAATATGTTTTTGAATTTCATTCAGAACACCTCACTTTCTTATTATAAGTATAGCACAATCAAAATAATAAATCAATATAAGATAACCTTATACTTAATAATTATCGTAGCTTTCCAGATCCGGAAAATCCAGATGTGGACGTATTTACGCGGTTTTCCTTACTCTTTGAGTTGAGATCTTTTCTTTTTCCTTAACAGTAAATATACTTGTCACTAAAATAGTTTTCCCCGATTTATATCGATTATATTGAAAGAAATTTTCATATATAATTATTGTAGATCATGGATTGACAAGCTGGAGTGTCTATTCGATCGAATATATTATAATTTTAGGAGGACTAAAAATGATCAACTTATCAATGCCTATTTATGCAGCTAATATGAAATTTCCCGATGAATACATATCAGGAAACCCGGGCTCTACAACAATTAAGACCGGAGCGACAGGTGCTCCCGGAGTCGGTAATTCAAAAAAAATGCCAAGGGTTCATAAATCAAAATTTTCAAACGTTTTCACCATTTTGGTGGGAATAGTAAAAGAAGAAATAAAAGTTGCCTGCGCTGTTTGCGGGAGTGACAAAATATACGCAGAAATCAACGAAAAGCCTGTAGTATTCAATAATGGAGAATTATCTTCAATAGAAACACTCTCTCCAAAAGATATTGTAGCAGCTGCTACAGTTTATTATATGACAAATGCAGACCCTGATTACGAAGAATTTCAAGAGACAGCAAAAAAAGTAATTAGTGATATCAGATCTTCTGGAAAAGCAAATTATGAAGACGCATTATTGCTATGTGATTCTTTTTATTACACAGCCAAAAACAAACTAAGTCAGGATCCTGCTTCAGGCTCACCGGCATTTATAGATGGAGAACCACTCAGCGATGAAAGCATAAAAGAAATGGGTAGGTTCTTTAAACCTAACATTTCAAACGACTTCCCGGCAAATACATCTATTTTTTCAGCAATCGATTTTAAAGAGAAAGCTACTATATCAGAATCCGAAAAAACAACAATAGTAGATATAATATCAAGATGCAAATCAGGAGAATTCATTCTTCCTTATGAATGGAGCGCTGACGACAGACAGCTCATTCCTTCTCTAAGTTTCCTTGATTTGTATATCCCTAGTGAAGATTTTGAGGACGCACTGATCACTATGCACAGAGCCGGAACAAAAATCATCCAAAATATGGATCTCGGTAAAACAGGAGAAAACGCAATCGGCAATTACGGTAAATGCTTCGCTTTTATCGGGAAGCCCGGTACAGGTAAATCAACCATGAGCAAAGCTCTATGCGCTGCATTAGGCATGCCCTACTATCCATGTACAACAACAAGATACTCCGAGGAAGATGAATATCAGGGAAAACTTAAAATATCATCGTCCGAAGAAACATCCTCAGCAGCATATACAGGTTCAAGCAGTAACTTTAAGTTCTGTGAAACACCATTCCTTAAAGGCTTCGAACGGGGAGGAATAGTAGTACTTGAAGAATTCAATTTGGCCGATCCCGGTATGCTCATGGGTGCCATAGGACAAGCAATCGAGAAACCCTTTATCATCGAAAAAGACGGATACTTGCCAACTGTAAGACATCCTCTGTGCATGATCTGTGTGACATGTAACATTGGCACACAAGGCTCTCAGATGCCGTCTGAAGCACTTTTCTCAAGAACGCCACACGTATTTGAGATCGATGATCCGGCGGATGAACAATTCGTAAAGATCCTCGGCAAACAGACCGAGGATGTATCAGAAAAGCAGATAAAAACTGTATACAGCACTTATAGGAAGGTTCTGGACTGGTTGAAAACCGAAAATATGCCGGAACTTATAAAGGTACTAACTCTCAGACATTGCCTTGCAGCCCTCGATCAGATTGCGGCAGGGATCTCAACAAAAAAAGCACTTCAAAGGACTTTAGTAAATCCCTTGAAGGTTTATGCTCCAGATGTCGCAGAGGATGTAAAAGTCGGAATAATCGATATAATAAAGTAATACAACGATCGAAATGCTGCGGTCATCTGACCGCAGCTATTTCAAATTATATAAGGAGAATTTTATGAATGAAAAATCAAAGACGGAACTTTTAAGATTCTGGAATGGATATTTTAAAAAGCTATCGAAAATAGATAGTATGATAGTAGGAAAAAAAATCGCTGTCAAAAGATGTGACGATTCTTTAGCCTACACTACAACAAAAAAAGACAAACGAATTATTTCCATTAATCCTTTTAGTCCGAGTGTACCGGAGTATCTGGTGAATGCAAAAAGATTCATAAACGGGCTGAACATTCATGAGGTCGGACACCAAAGATTCTCGGATTTTGATGCTCACAACAACTTTATAAAAATAATGGAGACTGCATCCAACATAAATTTCACTAACTGGCTTAAGAAATACGATTACCCCCCGTTGGAACTCTCCAGGGCTTATACAAAAAAGGAGGTATCTTTATTCCATCGTATATGGAATATAATCGAAGATACTTCTATAGAGTATTGGACATACGAAACTACAGGCGGCGAATTTCCTAACGATCTTCGCTTTACCGTAACATCAACTTATGAATTAGGCCCGAGCCTGGAAGAGTACGATGATCCATTTAGCCAAGTTTGTGCCGCAATGCTGCAGTACGGAGATATAGGATTACTCAAAGGAAAATTTACATTTCCCGAAGCAAGAAAAATGTTTCTGGAAATTCAACCATCATACGATGAAGCTATCGAAGAAGGAGACGCAAAAAAGCGCATTTTAATCGCTTATTTTGTCTTCGAGAAGCTAAAGGTTTTCTGGGAACCACTCCTTAAGCAACAAGAGTTAATGGAAGAGCTGCTTAAAAATCTGGCTCATGATCTTGCTCGACAAGGTAAAGGTACACATTCATCAGATGCCTCAAGTGCATCACCGGGCGAAAAAAGCGAAGATGAAATCAAAAAGAAAGAAAAGAAGGAATCAAGAAAAAAAAGAACGATCGAGATGACTAAAAAGGAACTTGAAAAACTTCTTAAAAATCTCGAAAAAAATGACGATAACTCTGAAGGAGAAGAAGTTACCATCAAAATCATCGATGATGATAATGAGCCAGAAGAGAAGGAAGATGCTGAATCAAATGGAAACAGCGGTTCTGTTTCTTCAAAGAATGATAGTACCAATGATGAGAATGGTGATTCAAACAACGGGATCAAATCTGAATCTACTGATAATGAAGACCATTGTAAAAGTAATAGTTCCGACAAATCTGATGAAAACAAATCAGATGGAGCAGAGGATTCAAATATAAAAGATGAGCCTGCGGATAATGATTCCTCTGATGAGGCGAAAGCAGAAAATGATGAATCAAATGAAAAAGAAGCAGCTAACGATTCCTCAAAAAAAGATTCAGAAGTGGATGAAAACGACAATACAAGCGGTTCAAATGACCTTGTAATGGAAAACTTTGATGTTGAATCCATCAATACTGATCTCGAAGATGATGATATTTGGGAAGATGTTGAAATCAGCCCCGAAGAGATCGACAGAATAAACGAAGAGATCGACGAAATCATAAGTAACGAAATTATTTTTGAAAAAAAGAATATAAATGACGATAAATTGATCGATTTCCCGGATATACAAGGAAGAGGTTTTACAAAAGCAAAATGTAAAAACGTTGTTCTTGACGGTACATCATCATCTCTTTCAACGGCATATGAAAACGAAGTATCATGCATTGCCGGAGATATAGATAAACTTGCTGAAAAGCTGAAAAGAGCATCTGCAAAACCTAACACTGTAAAAACAAGACGTTCTTCGGGTCGTTTATCGGTTGACAGGTATTCGCGTTTTGATGCTCATCCTACCACAAAACTCTTTGACAAAAGAAGAACAGCCGGAGAAAATGATTTAGCAGTCTTTATATCTGTTGACGAAAGCGGATCTATGAGCTGCGGGCGGCGTTCAAATTCCGCAAGGAGGGCAGCGATCGGCATAGCTGAAGCGTGTGCTAAAGCTAAAATACCACTTTATATCATGGGCTTTACTGCAGATATAGACGGATACGAGGCGTATCACTTACATTACGTTCGATGGAAAAACACCATCGATGAACGTTATTCTCTTATGAATATATCTGCCAGAATGAATAATTTTGACGGATATAGTATAAGATATGCTTCGAGACTTCTTCAAAAAAGAACCGAGAAAAATAAGCTGTTGATTGTAATTTCTGATGGTCAGCCTGCAGCGCAAGCATATAGAAATTATTCAAATATTGGCGTTGCAGACACTAAAGATGCTGTACGTCAAGCAACCGCTGATGGTCTTGTCGTTCACGGAATCGCTATTGGCGGAACGGATGACGAGGTCTTGAAAGAAATCTATGGAGTAAATTTCACAGAAAACGACAATCTCTCTGATCTACTCAGGGATTTTGGCTCAGCGATCCTAAAACAATTAATTAAGGAAAGGTGATATAATGCTGATTGAAGATGGTAAATTACTATACCTAGTATCGGATGATCCGGAGCTCCAAAAAGAAATGAGGATACTGGAAAGTAAATATAGCGGTAGTCCAGAAGCTGAAAGACTGCCTCTTACTCCAATTGAAATGCCCGATACAGCCCCTGAACCAAAAATCAACAACACAAAGCTTCCTGATACCATTGATGTGAAAAGCGCTATGTCTCAGTGGAGCGAAAAGACTACAGAAGATAAAAAGAAACTGATACGCACTGTTATTTCATATATACGGTCAGTGAAAGAGGATGCAAATCTTTCATACGCAGAAAAAATCAACAAATTTCCCAAAGATATCCCTGATTTGGTAAGGCCTATATATAGAGATGTTGTCAGAGGCAAAGGATTTAAAAAATTATCCGACTTGCTCAATGATGGCTCTCAGGATTTTGAAAGTATTTTTAATGAAATACTTGAAAGATTGAGAAATATGATCAAGCCCTATCTGAATTAATATTTGATCGTTAAAGCTCTTGCTTCGGCAGGAGCTTTTGATTTTTTTTGAAAAATCTGCTATAATATAATTATAGAGGGTAAGCTTAAACCATTAATAAGATATTTTCGTCTACAGATAGCTAATTGAGAGGAGGGGAGCCGCTTTTCTGCTCAACATAAAGCGTTGAGGTATTCTGCGGCGTTTATATGAATGATGTAACAGAATGGTATCTAAAACATGCCAAAAAGCTTGATAAAAAGTATTATAACAAGGGAGAACCGGTCTACGTTCTGCACAGAAGAACTCTGATGGCAGCTAAAAGTATTATTGATTTGATAAATGATATTCCTGCCGACGACCTGTACCTTGAACTGTATATGCTTGTTAAGGACAAAAACTTTGGCAGTTTTGTCGGAAGATATCAGTATGTTTTAGAAATGGCGAAAGAGAAACCGGATGTTTTCACCGAACAACTTTATGACTTTTATCTCAAAATGGCATCTACTATAAAGAAGAACAACTATTATTTGCGCTTTTTCGAATTCGTGTCCTATTTTCAGAATGAAGATATGAAAATCATGGACACAAAACGACAGCTCGTTTATCGGGCTTATACCAATCTATTGATGAATCAGGCTGAATTTTTGCGCAAAAATAAGTTTGAATTAAACAAAATGGTCGCAGGTGTGACCACAAAAGGGGAGCTCATCGAGGTAGATGATATCTGCCCGAATTTGGACTCTTGCGTTCACGAGTTCGAACACATAGCGCTTACGGCACCAGACAAGCTAAAACCTGACACAATGTTCAGAATATACGAAAAAAGAGGATATAAGATCAATTCATGGGAAGATGCAGATGTACTTCGTGTTACTCAGCAGCTCCACACAAACTCAGTAGCTTACCTGACTCCATATATAAACGAGTTTACGATAGACATTATTCCGCAAAAAAGGTTCAATCCTGAACTGGGAATGTATTTGAATAGTATTCCCAAATTGCTTAAGGACAACAATACATTAAAAGAAACTCTTTGTCATCGTCGAAAGACACTTTCTTCTAACGGTTTAAAGATCCATTTTGAAAACAGTACATTTATGAAAGACGTGCTGCTCAAAGAGATCTATCACAACGGAGCTATTGTATGCCTTTATCGAATGGAAACTACACAAGGCGAAACGGCAGGTTTTTATAATACACAGAATAAACAATTTGCGTCAATGTTTGCATTCACAGAAGAACAAATTATTCTTCTGGGACGATTTGTTGAGACTGTAATTTTATGGTGTTATGCTGCATTTGTTGGTTCAGATACAAATGTTTTACCTACATCGGAGTCCTATAATGATTATATCTTAGATAAAAATGCAGATGTAACTTTTACTTCAATAGGCGGCAAACTGAGAGTTCCAACGGAAATCAAGCACATTCGAACAATTGCCGGTGACGATCGCTACGAATCTGAGATAAAGCATATCAGCGGTTATATCCGTAAATTACCGGATGGACAAAAAGCATCTGAAAGAGCGCTGGCGCTTGCTCAATCACTCGGTTATGACCTTAATGATAACGAAACTTATGTGCAGCCATTTGAACGCTCAAGCTGGATAGTAAAGCCCGAGCATTAGTTATATACCCATAAAAAACGTAGTGTAGGAATAAAACCTTATTATTCCTCAAAAAAATAGTCTTTGAAAAGGTGAGTTAATGGAACTGAAAGAAATGATCACTCGTGAAGAAGAAAAAAGAGATGTTAAACAAAATATAGATACTCTCTTGTGGACACTTGAACGAATAAAAAATGGTATAGAAAACGATGAAATACCCGATGTAACAAAGTCAGGTATCATCAGAGATGTTGAATGTGCTGAAATAATAGTCAGAATAATTCAGAACAAGGTAAAAGGAAGTGAAGTATTATGACGATCAAAGAGGTTATGCGTGAAGACTTCCTTGATTTCGTTTACAAACCATATGAACTGTATAAACAGGTATCCATGTCAGATATTGAAAAGATGATTGACGGAGAAAAAATAACCGTCGAATTGAAATTCGGAAGAGTTAATGACGGTGAGTATATTTTGGAACGTAAAAAAGGTACGTTATATTTTTATCGAAAGGGTTATTTTGGAAAAGCCATTATCTATTCCAAAAACGGAATCGAAGCAGTGATTTCAGATAGGAATTTTCAAAAAGGGTTAATTAAATGTCACGCCACCGGAGTTATTGCTCACACCGAAAGTTTCCCGAGATTTTTTGCGAAGAATTGAAATTAAAAGGGAGAGATTTTTATGATCATAAAAATAAACAATAAAGAATTATATATAAATTCGAAAATGTATCATGCCGCTTCCAAAATCGCTGAATTCATACTAAAAACCATGAGAACCAAAACACGCAGCAATAATCAAAACACTTTTTATTACGCTATAATTATAGCTTTACACACGTTGACCGGAGAAACGCTTTCTTCTATCGATGATGACGAACTTGATATTCTTATGCGAGCATGGGATGATAATAATAAGGAACTTATAAAAACCGAAGAAGTTGCAATAGAAGGGGAGTAATACAAGTTAACTGTTTTATTCCGAGTGTGATTGAAATACAAAGGAACAAACTGTTGTCAGATAAATAACTATAATTGTCGATTTTACCGCCTAACTCGTGTCTTTAGTCATGAGTTAGGCGGTATTTCCTGACAATCCATCATGCATATGATATAAATTTCTCCATATATTATATAATACAACCATAGCAAGAAAATGTTTGTGAATATGCCTATAAAATAACGGCTTCTTTTGTGCGAATTTACAAAAAATAGTTATAAAAAGCGAGAAACAGTTTACAAACAAGATTGGATATGCTACAATGTACACAACATGGATGGCATAGATCGTTTTGCTGTGTGTTCGTGCGCCTGGTCATAAGCTATGAACAGCTTTTGGGCAGAGTGGCGGCATTCAGAAAAATGTTTATTATGGTATTAATGAATTAATAATATATTTGATTCTATTTCTTTGTTTAGAGTTGTGCAAAAAACAGATTCATCAAAGATTATTGAACATGGAGTTTTTCTTGATGAAATGATTTATTTGCAGAGTTTGATTTAAGAAATGGGTTTATTTTAGTATATCACAATATGGGCTACCTCTGTGTATCTCATATAGTTTTTGCTGTATATTTGCTGATTTTGCCTCCATGAGTTGATCATTCAACCAAATTTATGGGAGGTATTTTTTATGCATGAAAAAAAGTGGCCGGAAAACTGTGTGTGGCCGAGACCGAGATGGGATTTAGCAGATAAGTTATCTCATTCAAATATACCTATTAGGAACTCAAAAGATGTTCAAAAATATTTTAATGAAGATTACCCCAAAATCAAAGAGTATATGGACGAACAGGTAAGGATAGGCAGACTGAATCCTGATTATACACTTAATAAAAACTATTATAATATATATATCCAAAACCATACCTGTAAAACTCCAGAGGAGTTGAAGGAACTTAAGCTTCTTCAACTTGAACAAGATGAAGAATGTGAGTATGAGTGGCGCCCTGAAATAGGAGACGGATTTTGGGATGGGAAATTCCTTATCGAAAATTATGAGAGCGCCCCTGCTGATTTTGCAAACCTTCATAAAATATCCGTTAATGACGCTGGAAATGATCCTGTAAGTTATCTGAGCAGTATAACTGGATACAAATTTCAAAATGAGAACCTGCTAAGACAAGCTTTTACGAGGAAAGCCTTTAAGGAAGAATATCATCTTACGCGGTGCAGCGAACAATTTGAATTTTTAGGTAATGCAGTACTGAATGCAATGGTGACAAAAGAAATCGTCAAACAGAGCATATTAAATTTACCGGAGTACGTCGATGGAGTAGCATGGTTAAATTCGGAACGAGACAAGGGTTATATGACAAAACTTCGTACACAGTATGTTAACAAGGAATTCCTTGCCGAACGCGCAACTACACTGGGGTTTGACCGTTTCATTCTTTATGGTAAAGGCGAGAAAAAATCACAAAACAGCCGCGGAGATATTATAGAAGCAATCATAGGTGCTGTAGCTTTTGACTGCAACTGGGATTGGTCCACTCTTGAGAAAGTCGTATTTAATTTGATCAATTTCTGTATACCACATTTGGGGCATGAGTGTTATTTTGACGAAATGAACAAATGGCATCAGAAGCATTTTGGCAAGATACCAGAGTATAAAGTTTTTCAAAAAAACAAGCCTGATGATACAGAGTGTTTTGAATGTGTGATACGATTTTCTCTGCCCGAAAATGATAAAGGGATCGAAACGATTCAGGAAAAAGTCGGGAAAGAAGGATCAACTCGTTCTTTGGCAAAAGAAAATGCCGCAAAAAAAGCAGTGGATTTTTTAAAGGAAATCGGTTTATGGCTTGTTTTAGAAAACATAAATATCGAGCCGAGAGTAGAAGATGCGATAAATCAGCTTCAGGAATTGTATCAAAAGAAATATATTGACAAACCCGAATACGAATTTGTACGTATTGCTAAAGTCTGGGCGTGTGAATGCAAATACAATGGTATACAAAACTTTGCATATTCCAAAAACAAAACTGATGCTAAAAAGAAAGCAGCTTTCTATTCGCTTACTGAATTCATCATGAAATCAGGTTTAGAATATGATAAATGGTTCTCAATGATGCTTGATCTGATAGAAGAAGAACGACCGTTACGCGAATGTATCCTGGAATATGATCGAAAAAAATCAAAAACTGAAGACTGAACTTACAAATAGATATTTTATGATTGAAATGCATATGCTGCCATTCTGATTGTAAAATATGTTTTCTGTTTTGTTATCGGTAAATAGGCTTGAACGTCAAATATTCAGAATATAAGAGCCAAAAAAGAGAACTCTAACGCTTAACAGCAAAAGAGTTCTCTTTTCGTTTATACATATTTTTCTCGTTGAAAGCCTATAAATTTATGTCCCTTATATTCTTGCTCTGCAAGTTTTCCAATCACGTTGTAAACATTTCCTTCTTTACTTCTGATCCCAGTTAGTTTGATGGATTTTCCCGCAAACAAATCATTTAATTCTTCATTTGTAAATGTATGCCCACCCCATACAGAACTGATCCTAATGGTTTTTCCTTTCCATTCACCAACGACCTTATCCTTGATCTCAACCGGCTTGATAGACAATGCAGTACGCATAGCAGCTCCGTTTTTTTTCATGACCTCTATATCATGCTTTACTAATTCCCGGATCTCAGCAAGCAGTTTCTCCGGATCACTTTTTCCTGCAGCTATTTCCTTCATGTTAAGCATGACCTGTTCTGTTATCTTTATATTTCCTATATTCGTTCCCGGCAAGATCCTGTAACTCATTTCACCGCACTGGGTCATAGTTATCTTACCCTTTTTATCTACAAGTAACGGAAATTTGGCTGATTCGTCTGTAACCTCAGAATAGGTACTTACTCGTGTGGCACCTGTGCCAACGTCATATTTTTCAAGTTGTTTCATTAACCATTTCTGTGTTGGCACAGTGGGTTTCTTTGCAAATCCCTCATGTATAAACGGTGATGCAGTTTTTCCGAGTTCTTTACCTATAGTTTTTTCTTCGTCATCATCTGCATAATTAAATACCGCTTTGTATCCTATTTTTTTCGGGACAGCAATTTTTCCAATAAATTCTGGATACATCTCTATATGCCCTTTTTGAAATTCATATTCATAGTCTTCCGCCAGCATTGCCAAATAGTTTTTGGCAAGCGTTGTGTATATCTCTGCAGCTCCCTTTCCGTACTTTTTTAGATCTGCCAGCGATTTAGGGACTACCGGGCCGGGCCGGTTAGCTCCATGCGCACAACCCGTTGAAATATGAGTTTTACGCGGAATCCTATGTGTCAACAGGGAAGTCTTGACTCCTACTACATTAGCAATTGCGTCTATTTTGGGGAGAAGTTCATTAAACTGATCTATAGTTATCTTTTTATCTTCAGTTCGTGGATAACTTACGATCTGGTCTTCGTACATTTTCTGATAGGTAGCCAAAAGTTCGCTTGCTTTTATTCCCTTGGCAGATAATATTGAAGATAATGCTGCAAGATCCAGCAGCTTCCCGGGTGGCTGTGATTTAATCTCTTTTGAATCAACAACAACGCCGGAAGGCTTATATTTACTAGGAACATCAGATTTGTTTTTATATTTTTCTTCGGAGTTATTGGTATACACATTACCATTTTCATCTTTAAACCTCGTCTGATAAAATGGCGTTTTTTTGTATTCGCTTACAGCTTTAAGCTGCTCGCCTACAAGCCATACCATTGCAGATTTTAAACGTCCTTGCCTGAGTACGGACCTTCCATCTCCGAATATGGTAGCGATCCTAGTGAACTGAATGGAAATAAAATCCCATTTGGTGCGATATAGAGCCTTTATATAGTCCATATCTTTATCCATAGAAGGAATCTCTTTTCTGCTTACAAAAGCCTTCTGGATGTTTCCCGCTGCTTCATCCGGGAAGTACATTCTTGAATATTTTCTCGGTCTAAGCTTCAGTTCACTCAATATCTCCCATGCAAGCAGTTCACCCTCTCCGGAAGGATCATCATCAGTTGCAATGACGATTTCATCACACTTAGACAGTACATTATAAATTTCCTTAAGCAGTGCATCAGATCCGGGCTTCTTTATCCTTCTCCATTTAAATTCCTTTTCATCCCAGGGAAGAAAGTCGATGTTCCAAGACTTGTATTTTCCGGATAAAGAAGCATCGACCTGCTTGTAAGGTTCCTCGAATTGATACAAATGACCTTTTGCATGAGTAAGAATAAATTGCTCTCCGTTGTATATACCGCTTACGCCGCCCAGCGCCTTTTTAAAGTTCTCATAAGCACTATTTTTTTCGGTTAAAATCCCTACCAAATTCGTTATCCTTTCTCGCTACTCTTCTCATTAAAAATAACTATGGTTGACATATTATCTTCGTATTTCCTGATCTTTGCAGCATCTATCAAGGCTCTTACAGCTGATTTTGTATTATCAGCTGTAAGTACAAGTTCCATAATGATATGCTGCCAGAGAGCACAATGAATACCATCAGATGTTATCACTATGACACCATTCTTAAAATCAAAAGAACCTGTCTGTATCTGAGGTTCAGCAAATGAGCCTATATTGCTCGTCAGCTGGTGCATAGCCACGCTTTCCATGTACTCTCTTTCATCTATTTTATTCTGCAGGTACTCATTGTAGTTTGCCGTATGATCAACTGTCATCTGAATGATTTTTGGCTCTTTGTTCTTATTTGTGGTGATCCACTGAAGTCTTGTGTTTCCGCAATGTGCAAAATATACCTTCTCTTTATGAATAACACAACAGGTCATGCTGCAGCCGAAGTTGGGAAAACGTTCGTCATTAACAGCATTGAATACTCCGAGAACTCTGTTAGCAAGATAAAAAGCCTCATCCATTAAACTGTCCGCATTATCAAAGATGGCTGTTCCTTCACGGTCAAAGCGCCTTTTTATCAGGTTGATCACTTCGGCGCATGCAATACTTGCAGGATTATACTGTCCCTCAATTCCTCCTATACCATCTGCTACGATAAATACAAAAGTTTCAGTATCTAAGGCGAACTGATAAATAACATCTTCCTGCCTTTCACGATTAACGCCAATGTCACTCATTCCATCAAATACTATCATTTCTCGGCTGAATTATCAGCCGTCACCTCCCCGGAGTCACTATTTTTTGAAAGGATTACAGCTGCACTGTACACAGCGTAATCGTCAATGATCTTATCTTTGTAATTCAAGTAGATAAAAGATACTTCCGCTGCAGAATATGGAGTTCCGATCTGATTGACCGAGGCTACATACAATCCGTTGATATCTTCAAAAAGGTCTTCAAAAGAAGCTATCCCTTTTTTTGCATCTTCACTGCTTTCAGGTTCGATAACCAGATCGCTCTTTTTATCTGTATAGTTTTGTTGAATAGAAAACAACATATTTTGCTGAACTTCAAGCTCAACAAGAAAATCCTCTGGTGACATTTTACCAATGACATATAAAGTGTATACGTCTTGTGTTGACTTTATCAGCTCATTCAGCTTATCTTCCGTTTCATCAACAGACATTATCCATTCTTCGGCTTTTATTTCTTTTTTAGTTTCGATTGTTTCTTTTTCGCAGGCTGATAAAAAAAACAGCGATAAAGAAAACAATACCGGAGCAATTTTCTTCGATAGTCTCATACTAAAATTTCCTTCCGGATTCAGATATAAACTCTTCGTACTGTCTTTTATAATAGTTATAGAAAACCTCGTCTTTTTCTGTTTCAGGTAAAGCGTCATGCAAAAAGTCGATCGGAGAATCATAGAATTGTTCTGCGATATCGCGGAGCTTCCATTTATCCAACCACTTCAGGATGTTACGATCACCAAAAAGCCTGTATACATCTTCTATGTTTTCAAAATTCTGTTGCTGTGTGATTGCATGCTGTAAACATATAGCAACCTTAAGCTTACCATCGTTTATAACATCGAAGAAATGTTTTGGAAACTTCTTTATAACTCCGTTAAGAAGATCGTTATATGTAACGATTATCATTTCCCTTTCATCTAAATGGTAACGGGAACCGAAAACATATTTGAGCAACACCTGAATATCAGACTTGACCATTTTTTTATGCGCTTCGCCGTTTTCTTCTGATGTGTAAAACCTAGCCTTGCCGTTAGGTTCATTGTAGAAATTTATATAAGACAAATACTTGTCAACCTTATAATTTTTCAGTATTTCAAGATCCAGTCTCTGTTCAGCTGTCTCAGGATCCCAACCTAGAATATTTTCGATGAGATACCTAAAGATCTCAACAGCGATAGAATTGTTTCTATCTGCGTTGTCCCCGAAGTAATATGTTGAGGCCTGCCTTCTTTTTCCTACAAGTATCTCCTCATATTCAAGTATAATCGCCATTTTCTGTTTATCAGTTATGATCACAAAGATCAACTCCTTATTAAAATTTATTTGCTATATATATTATAGCAGATTTTCTCGTGAAGCTTCACACGACTAAAGTCGCGTGCTTCCTATAGTGTCCTAGCGGACACCCCCACTTTAGGTGGGCGGACTACGTTTCTACCATACAGCCTGAACTCAGAAAATTATGCTGTTTTAGCAATAATTTCCGCATTCAGGTTAACTAAGGTAGAGAACGTGCAGGTGCTTCTCTTACTGAATTGAGGGACTTTAGCCTCAATGAGCAACCTTGAATTCTCATCCAAGGATTTTAATATTTCACGTATGAAGTATCTTGCACCGATATTATACGAAGCAGATAGATCACAGTTGTAGGTCTTGCCATTTTGAAATTTGCATAGCTCATAGGTATTGAAACCACCGAATTTACCGCGAAGTACAAAACCACTGCCATCGTAGGCAAGGCGTGACGTATTCCATGCACAGATATGGCTTACTCTCATACCTAGTCTGTGAGCTTTATTCGTTACAATAGACTGAACTTCCTGACTGCGCCACAGCTTGAGTTTCTGCTTTTTAGAACCGCGGACCTTACCGTTCTTGTCTAAATGCTCAAATACAATAACATCTGCATTATAAAGAACGGCTATATCTACGATGCAGTTCGCAGTTTTAGTGGCAATGTCGTGATTGATTCCTTTGGCTTTTGCCCAAAGCCTTGGTGTTTTATAGTTACCATGCTGCTGAGCTTTTTTGATACGGTTAACACAATGCATCAGATGGTCTGTTTCTTTGGTAAGCTTACAAAAATGCCTTCCAAGAATAGTGCCATCTGAACGCATTACGGAAATCGTAGCAGCGGTGTTTATTCCAAGGTCTACAGCAACAATGGTCTGCTCATACACAGATATATCTGCAAGTTTGACCTTTTCCTCAAACGGAAAGTCCAAAAACCACTCCTTGCCTCGTTTTTGAAGTGTTGGAGCGCATTGCTTGCGAAAACTGCAATATCTGTATATATAATCCATATCAGACTTTTTAAGGTTTATCGTTATCCAGTCCCATGTATTACGGATGTATACTTTGATCTGGGCAGTATAATCACCGGTCCGATTGTACATTACTGTACGATACATAGACGGGAATGAATAACCTGCTTTTGGATACGATGGTTCTCTTCCGACCGGATCTTTGATCCAGTTATCGAGATTGGTTTTGTAAGATGATACCTTGCCTATAGCCTCGTTAATAGCACCACGGCGCAGATAGCTTGGCATCTTATAGAATTTGGCATCAAAATCATAAATTGGATCGGGATTATCTTTTGTAGTATGGATCAGTGTTTCAATATATGTGAGTCTACTCACACCTTTGAATGTAATTATGTTATCCCATTTATCAAGACATACTTTGATAAGGTAATCTACAGCATGTCTGTATTCGATAACGGTATCTTTAAAGATGTTGTTGTAATGCTTGATCTTAACGCTGTAAGTCGTATATATCTGCATACTGCAGACTCCCTCCTTCTACTTGTTTTTTTGAGAATTAATGTAATCTGTTACATGTTTAAGAATTCTATCACTTACTGTTATATATATTATAGCAGATTTTTTTAAGAATAAAAAATTATATATACTAAAAGTTTTGCTGTGTTTGTGTCACGCGTGACACAAACAAAATTTTAATTGTTTTTATTAGATCTAAGAAGCAGAAAGGGTGAAGTGTTGCAACCGCAGCACCCTCTAACTATATCCGAACATCAGAGTAAAAAAACATATTTACTGGTGACAGCCCCTTCCCTTAAGAATTATAATAGCATCTGTCAGTCTTAATTGAGGCTTGCAGTTTAAAAGACGAATTATATGGTCAGGACTGCATTCCTGTATTTGGTAGTCCATACGATATGGTATTACAATGAATATACATACCCTCGACCATGCACAACAGAATGTCAAGAAATGCCGCCTAACTCATGACTAAAGTCACGAGCGTGCGGCGGCAAAATCGTCAATTAAAAATTTTATATAGTTATTTTTATTGAAAATAATTTTTCTATATAATAACATTCTCCCCCCCCCCGACTAAAAGCTTGGGAGAATGTCACGACAACAACCTAAGGCTATTTCAAAGAGTTTCCGATTACAGGAAACTCTTTTTTTACACCAAAAAAGGCTCCCAAAAGAGAGCCTTGAATACATACGTTATACACCTGCAGCCTCAACCGTAGCTTACTCTGTTTATGCATAACTTAGTTATTTCAGATCCGGATATTACCGACTAAAACATCATCCGCAATATCTACTTTATAAGTGATAGGTTCTTTATATTGTTCTTTTTCGGCGGCAAATCTTGACGTCCTCAAGAAGTTCGGACAATCAAAAACCATATAAGATATAGCATTCATGCATCTTTCCGGAATAGCTACCCACCCCGGAACCGGCCTGAAGTTTTGAAACCATCTGCATTCCAGATCTGTAGAATGCTGACAGCACCAACACAAGGTACCGCATTTGGCAAGCCCGTCTTTCTGAGCCTCAGTCAGCCTTGAAATGTCTAAAAGCGTTCGTTCAGATGCTTTTTTAGAGATCCGCAGTTCATGAAGTTTGTTCCCGCTGAGCCCGTCTTGATAAAAATCAATTTCAGTATTTTTTGCTTTTATTGTTTCGATATTACATATAAATTCTCGGAGAGTTGTGTTCATTTTAAACACCTGCTTTCTAACGTATTTACTTTTTAGCTCCAGTTATCAAAAAAGTATCTGATAATATTATATGTGGAAATTTCGATAGATAAAAAAAGCCCTGTTCTATAAATCGAACAGGGAAGATAACAATTAATTAAGCTACAGCAAACATCTTATACAGATATTCCTCAGGAAAACTGGACTGTCCGCCACTATGCCAGGAAACAGTTACCTGATCAAAATCGTCAATATAAATAATAGTAGCGACAGAACCTTTCCGGATATCCAGATAGTCTTCTAAAATCTTAACTTTTTCTCCAACCGTTACTCGTGACATACATAAACATTCCTTTCCTTTATCGATGATATTATTATAGCAGAATAAAGGCATGATGTTCAAGACATCTTTTCTAAATACTTTTTCAAATTGTTCAGCCAAAACCTCAAGTGTGATAAAATATAAAGCTTGCTTTATGACAAAAATCAAGACTGCGAATCACCGTTATTTTAAAAACAGCATATTTTGTTTTACAAATAGCTGGGTATAATAATGTACTATGAAATAGTTTTTTGAATCAGCTTTATTAACTATAAATGAATAATTTATAAAAATCGACTCCTGACAATTGACAAAACAGGTATATGTGTGTTATAATCATAATGTAAAATTAAGGACAAAAAATGGGTGACATTTGACGTTCTTAGACCGGTAAACATTGCGTCGGTTAATTGTAATCTACAGAAAATCAGATTGACTTTCTGCAGCGCAGCAAAAAGCAATGTCTAAAACCAAGAGATCAAACAACCGTGATCTTCGGGGATTGCCTATACGGAAAAGATCTTATGCCCCCGGTTTGCATGTGACCGGAGTGATAATTATCATAATTGCCCGCCAAACGAAAGGCGGGTTTTTTATTTTTTAGCGAAAAGCGATCAAATGATCCAGGAGGGTAAAATGAGTTACGAGATATATCGTATCACCGCTCGATGTAAATGTCCATGCGGAAAAGGAGAGATTATTCGTGGTGATTCCATGAATGACTGGAATCAGACACGAAGCGGAGACATTGAAATACACTGTCCGGAATGTTCTAACAAGCTTAAATTCACAGATGGGGGGATTAATTGATATCAATTACCCCGACTACTCCGGAGATCCCAATATCAAAAAGCAAATGTCTATAATACAAGATAGAATACAGAATTATAAGTTTAAAAAGAGAAGAAAATCAAAGCTCAATTAATAATACAATACGATGAATTAAAGAAAGAATATTATAAAGATCGCGAAGCATATTTGACCGAAACAGAAAAACACATAATTCTTTATACACTTATCCGTGAGAATAATACATAATAACAGAGCTGGAGAATTGCTGCTTAAACTATATCAAGAAAAACTCTGAATTAATCTGTCTAAAATCAAGACAAATAACTGTCTAATATTCAGGCAGTTATTTATTCGTCTTAAATTAAGTGTCTAAAATTCAGATAGATAAATGTCTAAATTTTAGATAAATGCAAGAGCTCACAAACAACCAAGTCTAATTTTTAGGCTGATTATTGACTAATATTTAGATAGAAATGCAACTGATAAGGCGCAGATGATAGAAAATTAGACAAATAAGTGTCTTAAAACTAGACAGATAGTGTTCTGAAATAACATAAATAGTCTAAAATTTAGGCTGATTTTAGTAGTTTGGGATGTTTTCTGATCTCCGAATGAAGCGGTTATATAAATATATTAAGATTTTGCCAAAACTTACATAATTTGCCATATATAACCAATTATTGTAAAAAGTATTCAAATCTTGAATACTATTATTCACGAATTGAATATTATAATTCAAACCTTGAATACTTTTATTCAAAGTCTGAATATTATTATTCAAGTCTTGAATAAAACGCTTTAGCACGCTAAAACTATCTTTAGTACGCTAAAACTAATTAGTTTCATATTTCTAAAACTAATTTCATATTTCTAAAACTAAATTTAGTTTTAGCGTGACGAAGGAAAATTCTGGAAAAATAATTCAAAGCTTGAATTTAAAAGTGCCTCAAATGAAGCAAAAATCTTCAAAATCCTAAAACTAATTCGAAAAGTTAGTTTTAGACTCATAAAGGAAAATAGAAACGAAAACATACCCAAATGATACCCAAAACATACCCAAATCGGAGGAAATCCCGGGCTACAAACAGCGTTTGAGTTCATTTCTGCCCTAAAACTACCCTAAAACTGCACCAAAACTGGATTTTTTCATTCGTTTTTTCTTCCCTTTTTACCTCCAAAAATTCAAACCTTGAATTTAAACCAAAAATCAGGGGGGACCAACTTTTTTTCAAGAGAAAAATCGACCTCATGAAAGAATATTAAAACGAAAATACACCCGCCGGACAAAGAAAATATAAAACATAGATGCAGCTCTGCTCTCTTGTAAGGTGTCTAAAAATTAGACAGTAAAAAATCCTATCGTTTCATCCCATCTTCATTACATTTTCCCGTCATACTTCAAAATCAACCACCCACGAATACATTTCTCTATTACAAAACATTCTTTCCCTCAAAAAAAGAAGCTTTATTGAAAACAAGAATGATACCATACTGAAAAATCACTTGACTTGATTTTTTATGTATGTTATATTGTAAGTAAGAAAGGGGAGAAATCAAATGGCATTAAAAGGAATACATGGCGGAAGATTCAGTTTTGACAGTAAAGAACTCATAAAGGAAATCAAGAGGGATATCGTAGAATTTGGAAGAGAAGAAATTTATGCTGTATGGTTAAGAAAGTACCCCCAATATAATGTAGAATTTATCGTAAATTATGACTTCATAATTGATGAAGATGATGACCCGTTCAAAGATTTTGAAGTTAATGATGATTACTTGTACGGAAAATTTGAAAAAGGAGAGAACGAAAGGATCGTTCTCATGTCAGCTGACAAAATACTTGACTACCTGCAAAAACAGAATGACCCGACTGAAATTTACGAAGTAAATGTACACGGAAATCAATTTTCAAAAAATCAGGTTTCAAAAGTTACATTTATATTTCAGGTTGTACAAATTACTGGACAGAGCACCTGGAAAATGATATAATATAGGCATGAATAATGGAATAACCGAGTATTTTGAAGATATTGAATTATATGAGGAATATGACGGCTATTTTTGCAGTATCCCCGATATCATTACAATAGCAATTCTTGGAAGTATCTGTGGACTTAGAAACATTCATCAGATTCATCAATGGGCGACAAATGACAGAGTAAGCGAATTCTTAAAGGAGAAATTCGGAATCGATCATGTCCCTTGCTATTATTGGATATTGAGCCTGCTGAAATATGTCAAGCCCGAATCGCTCAACCGCTGTTTTGCGGATTGGGTCTATTCATTCATGCCCGAAAAGTCCAAAAGTATGACGATCTCTCTTGACGGGAAAACTGTTTGTTCGACACTTAAAATGAGTAAGATCGAAAGTCCTCTGCACATCATCAGCGCACAGATATGCGAACTTGGATTGACCCTGGCACAACGCAGCACGGACGATAAAAGCAACGAGATACCTGCGGTGCAGGAGCTTCTGAAAGAACTGAAAATAAAGGGTAATATAGTTGTTGCGGATGCACTGAACTGTCAGAAAGAAACTGCTGAGATTATCGTAAAACAAAAGGCAGATTATCTGCTTTGCGTTAAGGATAATCACCCAAATTTGAAGAAAGATATCGAGGATTATGTGCAGGACAGTTCTCTCAGAGACACTATGCAAACAGTTTCAAGAACGGAGAAAAACCGTGGCAGAGTTGAAACAAGGACAGCGTATGTAACAACAGATATCAACTGGCTGGAACAGAAAAAAGAGTGGAAAAATCTGAAGTGCATAGGAGCCATTCATACTGAATTTTCAACGAAAAAAGGCACTTCGAGCGAATGGCACTATTACCTTTCAAGCCGCGAAATGACAGCGGAACAGCTCCTTCATCATGCAAGAATGGAATGGTCGGTTGAGTCAATGCACTGGCTGCTTGATGTTCATTTTGAAGAAGATTGGTGCAGAGTCGAAAACAAAGACGTTCAGCAATGCCTGAATATGTTCAGAAAAGCTGCGATAAATTTAATCAAGAACTTTAAAAATCGGAACAATTCTAAAGCCGCCATATCCAAACTTATGTTTGAATGTCTTATGGAGCCGCAGATGATTTCGAGGGTGATTTTTGAAAATTGATTTCCGTGGTAAATGTATAAATCCTGTTGACATCATTTACTTTTTGTGATATACTTATACTCGTAGTGGGATTGCTACATGCTAAAACCAAAATCGTTTTCAGGAAAATTGGCGGTTGTTATGACCGCCATTTTTCTTTTAAGCTTCAATTCCATAAAATATAAATACCTTTTCTGAATTTACAGAAGAGGTATTATTTATATGCTGAAGAACCGTACATCCTCATCACATCTCTCCGAACTTCCATTCCCTCATAATAAAAAGAACGTAAAAAAAATCATGCAACATAAAAATAAACCACTAATATTTTTCCTGTATATTACGAAACAATCCATAATAGATAAAAACAATTCTCCATAAAAAGAAAATCAAAAAGAAGATCGCCCTGATACCAACTTTCTCTTTCACCCTGGGGAATGAACATAAAAAAGAAGTTTCAAAAGAAAAAACAGCCCTGCAGCACTTTCTGACAACACTAATATAAAAATACCGTATAGTATTATTTTAGACAGCTTTGTTGATTATTTTGATTGTATCAAAAAAGTTCTTACGTATACTTCTTTTATCGCTCTTTTGAATGCGGTCAACTTTTTATCCGTACAGCCCCCAAAAAAATAAAAGGGGAGCATTCCTCATACCTTTCCTTCAATTATCCTTTTAGACACTTTTTACTGACATTTTGTTTTTCACGAAATAATGCATTGAACCTAGTAATAACCGTTATCCTTCTTTTTTACCCTCTCTTTTCACTTTTTCTTTTTTAGACAGTTATATATTGTATTTTGAAATCATCAAAAAAAGGCCAAAATACTCCTTCCGACCTTATGGCACCTTTTTCATTCTTCCGCCTCTCAATCCTTTTATCAAATTTTTTTCATTCAAACATCTTTCTCGCTTCCCGTTTTTTATAAACATCCGTTCTATCATCTTCCGGTACATCATTCCCACAAAAACAACTATATATAATTTCCCGCTTAAAGATTATATATAGTTGAGAATCAAAATTGCATGCTCTTAATTTTTCCTGAATACTTCATTTTGTTTTACTTATAGTGTTTTTTTTCTTTTCATATACTCCGTTATTTTTTCCGTATAAAAGAAAAGACCCCGCATAATGCGAGGTCAATCGTGCGTGCCAATGCAAGACGCTGACGTTCAGATAATTGATAATGGTCGCCGATGAACCGTGTGGTGCTTGTGACGGGATAACCACGGTTCAGCAAAAAATAGACCTCCTCAGCCGCTTTATGCAGCTTTGGGAGTGCCTTTTCGGAAAAATCACGTTAATCTGTGGGCATAAAGCATCGTTTAGCATTTTGAGCCATATTTTCACCTCATGGACAGTTTTAACGCCTGTCTGATATCAGAAGATAGTCTGTTTTTTTGGATAGCATTAGTATATCATGCTCAATCTGAAAAGTCAAGCTTCGGGCATAGACCCGAATGAATCTCAGTGTGAGCTAAAAAGAGGAACAGCTGAAAATACTGTCCCTCTTTTGGATATTATGAAATATGTTTTTAAGCGGATAAATTATTTAATGGTTATCGTGAATGATCGTTTATCCAGGTCTCTTGTATCCCACTTGCCGTTTATCTTGGCGCATATCACGACTTTGTATTTGTCTCCGGGAGTCAGCCTTGGGGTGGTGTAAGATGTCTTTTCAGTGTATTCTACAACTTTCCATTTGTTTGCGATTTTTACTGCAATGCCGTACTCGGTGGCATTCTTGATGCGCTCCCATCCGAAACTGTACTGGTGAGTTGTCGGGGAGTATACGCTCCAAGTTTCGGAAGGCTGCCATTCATCTATCACAACGAGCACCGGATTCGAGAAGTTCATGTCCCACTTGCCGTTATACATTGCGAAGACAGCTACCCTATATTTAGATATGAAGTTCAGACCGCGCAGTGTGTATGAATTGTCTGTTGTCTTTTCAACAAGCTTCCACTTATCATTCTGATAGACTGCGATGGCGTACTTTTCTGCGTTTTTATCAGCTTTCCAGCTGAGTTCTGCATAACCTGCACCGGGAACAAATGTTATGTCGGTCTTATTTTTATTGCCGATATATTCGTACTGGACATTATACTTTTTTGCATACTTCTCGCCTTCGCTGTCAGGATAGCAGTATATCTTTAATTCTTTGATCTTTATCTCGTCAAAGCCGATAGCATAATAATAACCGAAAGCCTTTTGGCCGATACTTGTAACGGAGGCAGGAATAGTTACGTTCAGGAGACTGTTACAGCCATAGAAAGCATCTGAACCGATGGTCTTTACACTGTCGGGGATAGTTATGCTTTTAAGGCTTCTGCAGTCCTGGAAGGTGCAATCGTTGATGGCTGTGATACCGTCAGGGATATTTGCGCTTATAAGATTTCTGCAGCAGTCAAAAGCTCCGCCGCCTATCTTTGTAACACTGTCAGGGATAGTTATGCCGGAAAGGCTTGTACAGTTTTTAAAAGCATGGACACCGATACTTGTAACGCTGTCGGGGATATTTATGTCAGTAAGGTTCGTACAGCCAAAGAAAGCATCTGTGCCGATGTCTGTGATACTGTCAGGGAGAGTTATACTTTTAAGACCCGAGCAGTTCTGGAAAGCTCTGGTGGAAATGGCTGTAACACCGTAGGGGATAGTTATGCTCGTAAGACTTTTGCAGTTACGTATAGCATCAATGCCGATGCTCTTTACGCCTGTGGGGATAGTTACGCTTGTGATATTATTACAGTTGATGAAAGCGCGTTCACCGATGCTTTCTGTGCCTTTTGAGATGACTACCTTCTTGATGTCATCTTTGAATGGGTACCAGGGAGCTTTTACTTTCTCCCATGAAGCCACAGTGTAATCGTCCATATTGCCTGAGCCGCTGATAGTCAGGGTGCCCTCACTATCCAGCTTCCATGTGAGTTTTTCGCCGCAGGTGCCCTGCTCTGCGATGGTTGCTGCACTTGCAGTGATCTCAGAATGCATAATGACTGCATTTCCGAGAGCTGTTCCGCCCATAGATGCAGTGAGCACTGCTGCTGCAAGTCCGCAGATGATTTGTTTTTTCATGAGATCTACCCCTTATTCCTTAATATGTTATGCGGCAGATAACATTAACGCCGCCAAAAATGTATTATACCACGAAAATCCGAAATATACAAGGGCAAAGCTAAACAAAGATATATAGGCGGTTTAGTGCATATCGGGAAATTAAATTGGTTTGATCGTATGATTTTAAATTATCGTAAGGTAAGCGCCAACCAAACCCAGCCCCTAAAGAGAAAAGCCGAGGCTTCCAATGAAACCTCGGCTTTGATCATTAGAGCCATCTACTTGTACTTTACTACCGGTTACTATACTTCTCTACCAACGGCTGTAACTCTACTTTACAGCCAATTACTTTACCTCACTGTAAGTTTGCTTACAGTATGATGGAAGTGCCATGCTCCAAGGCATTACCGATTTAAGCTGTGTTTCAGTTGGATCCGCCCCCCACTTGGGCAGGACGGTCAGCAGATAGAGCATATACCCATAGACATCAAGCTCATTTCTTTTTGCTGTTTCGATGATGCTCATAACTGCTGCGCTTGCAGCGGCTCCCTTTTCCGTGTCGCTAAAAAGGAAATTCTTTCGGTTGATGCCATCCCCATTATCATCCTTTTCTTCTTTTATCCCTTTGAGTTCATTCTCTCATCCACCTCATTATCAACAGACGCATCATTTACCCTTTCCTTATTTCTCATCATTCAAAAAAAAACAACTATATATAATTTTCACTTATGAATTTATATATACTTGCAATCTAAAATCATTCGCTTATTATTTTTCCTGAATACTTCATTATATTTCCTAATAGTACATTTTCTTTTCATATACTCTGTTTATTTGACGGTTATCTTAGTTTCACTTTCCGTCAATAGTATAAACTAATAATATTTTCTAATATAAAAATTGACGAATGGTCAAGAAAAACGGAACGATATTATTGACATTGATGGTCATGTGTGCTAACATATTATTGATATATTGCCGTTTCGGCACTAGAATTCAGGAGGACATAAATATGAAGTTAAAAAAAGTTTTAGCAGTAGTGATGTCACTTTGTATGGTGGCAGGAACTGTCAGCTACGGCGCACCTGTTATAACACAGAGCATAACTGCGCAGGCGGCTGATTCAGCAACAAGCGGCTTTTCATTTAACCAAACAACAGGTATGCTTACGCTTAGCGGTACTGTTGATGGTGATGCTTTACGTAAATTTAACAATACCTATCGCGATAACGTTTGGTCTGTCATAGTTTTGGAAGGAACTGTTCTTCCTGAAGACTGCAGCAAGCTTTTTTGCGAATATCCTTGTTATTCCATCGACCTTTCAAATGCGGATACAAGTAATGTAAAAAATATGAGCAGAATGTTCGATAACTGTTGCAATCTTAAATCGCTCAATTTAAGTGGATTTGATACAAGCAATGTTACTGATATGAGCTATATGTTCAACGAGTGTGGCAAACTTTATTCTATCGATGTAAGCGGATTTGATACAAGCAACGTTACAGATATGGGTGATATGTTCTCTCTTTGTGACCAATTAACATCGCTTGATGTAAGCAGATTTAACACAAGCAAAGTTACAGATATGAGTGGTATGTTCAATTCCTGTCTTAGCTTGTCAACGCTTGATGTTAGCGGTTTTGACACAAGCAATGTTACAGATATGTGTGATATGTTCTGGGGCTGTGCAAAATTGACGTCACTTGATATTAGCAAATTTGACACAAGCAAAGTTACAAATATGGGTGGTATGTTCTGTGCCTGTAATAAATTGACTACACTTGATGTAAGCGGATTTGATACAAGCAAAGTAACCGATATGTCAGGAATGTTCGCTTCAACTAACTTATCAACACTTGATGTAAGCGGATTTGATACAAGCAAAGTAACCGATATGATGGCAATGTTCTCTTCAAGAAATTTGACCGAACTTGATCTGAGCTCGTTTGATACAAGCAAAGTTACAAAGATGAACTGGATGTTCTCTTCTAATCTACGTTCCCTTACTCTTGGCGAGAATTTCAAAAATGTTCCCGAAGAAGCAGAACTTTATAATGACAAAGGCTGGGTAAATTCCAAAGACATCGCGACTGTAGTCAGCGGTAACGGAGAGTATGCAGTTATCGAAAACACCGGCAAGAACACCTATAAGCGCTTACCTATCGTTGAAGAAACCAAGCTTACCTACCCTACTAACATCAAAGTCGAGTACATAAAAAAATACCACCAGGTAAGATTCACATGGGATAAGGTCGAAAGTGCTGACAAATACAGCATTGCTGTTTTCCTTGCAGGCAAGTGGAGAGTTCAGAAACAGGATATCACCGGCACTGTTTATACATCTCCCAAAAATCTCACCCCGGGGAAGTCATACAAAGTCGCTATCGCTGCCAGAGTTGACGGAAAATGGGACACAGCAAATGCTATAAAACATTCGGGTACTGTTACTATAAGGTGACAGTTCAAAATTGATTCGATTTGATAAATGCAAAACGGGACTGTTTCAACTAAGCAACAGCTCCTTCAAATTTGTCTCAACAAGAACAAGCTCTTTATTCTTAAAGGAGGAGGATCATATGAAAATTTTCAAACGCTTGACCGCTCTGTTTTGTACCGGTGGAATGCTCCTTATGTCAGCACCACACTGTGTTCTCACCTCTCATGCGGCACAAACAGTCAAGCTGTCACCGGATAATACTTTTACCATAAACAATGGCGAATTTGAGGGCTGGGGTACATCTCTTTGCTGGTGGGCCAATCGCCTCGGCTATTCTGACTCGCTGGCACAGCAGGCAGCGGATGTGTTCTACGGTGATGAAGGTCTACGTCTTAATATTGCTCGCTTTAATATCGGCGGCGGTGATGATCCAAGCCACAATCATATCACACGAACCGATTCCAATATGCCGGGATATACTAAGTATAGCAACGGAAAAATTACCTATGATTGGAGTGCTGATGCCAATCAGCGCAATGTGCTTATGCGGTCTATTCAGGCTGCCGGAGATGATATGATTGTGGAAATGTTCTCCAATTCGCCGCCCTATTACATGACGAAGAGCGGCTGTTCGTCAGGATCGGCAGATGCCAAAAGCAACAATCTGAAGGACGACCAATACGATGATTTTGCGCGGTATTTCGCGGAGGTTTGCTATCACTATCAGCACGACTGGGGCGTGAAGATCCAGAGCGCGGAAGCTATGAATGAGCCGTATACCAACTTCTGGAAGGCCAACAGCTACAAGCAGGAGGGCTGTCACTTCGATCAGGGAAGCTCGCAGTCAACCATGATCGTGGAGCTGCAAAAGGCGATGCGTGACAAGGGAATGGGCGATGTTATTCTTTGCGGTACGGATGAGACCTCCATTGACACGCAGATTAGCTCTTTTAACAAGCTCTCTAATGATGCCAAAAAAGCGATCGGTCGTATCGACACCCACACCTACGGCGGCAGCAAACGTGCCGAGCTAAAAAATATTGCCCTGTCCAACGGAAAAAATCTCTGGATGAGCGAGGTGGACAGCAGCGGCACGGCCGGGACGAATGCAGGTGAAATGAGTGCGGCACTCTGGCTGGCACAGCGTATCACGACCGATGTCAACGACATGAACGCATCGGCGTGGATCATGTGGCAGGTGATCGACAGCCACATTTCAAAGAACGGCTACAACGGCCGAAAGGATACCGGTATGGTGGACACGCAGAAGGGCTACTGGGGCGTGGCAGTTGCCAACCATGATGCAAATAAGATCGTTCTGACGAAGAAATACTACGCTTTCGGACAGTACTCGCGCTATATTCGCCCCGGTATGATTATGCTGAACTCCTCCGGCAATACTGTTGCCGCTTATGATCCTGAGACGGGACAGATCGTGGCTGTTTCCTACAATACAAGCGGCAGCAGTGCTGACATAACTTTCGATCTTTCAGACTTTGCTGAGGTTGGCAGCACGGCAAATGCGATCCGCACGAGCAAGAATGAGAACTGGAAGAATGTGGGCACTATCAATCTAAACGGCAAAACGCTGAATGCAACCTTGCCCGGCAATTCCATCACAACGTTTGTCATTGAGGGAAATGGCAGTATAGGCGGCAATGAGATCAAGGTGCAGGCTGACAAGCTAAGCGGCTCTGACTCGTGGAAGCAAAATGCAGATACCGATTTCCACAAGGCTTTTGACGGCGACAACGCAACATACTTCGACGGCACGAGAGTCGGCTGGGTACAGGCAGATCTGGGTGCGGTCTACGATCTGAGCGCACTTGCTTACTGCCCTCGTCAGAACTATGAATACCGTATGGTGGATGGCTATTTCGAGGTGTCGATGGACGGCACAGACTGGCAGAGCATACACACAATTAGTGAGAATCCCACATTTGCCATGCACAAAGTGAAACTTGAAAAGCCGATCACGGCACGTTATATCCGCTATGCAGTACCAGAGGGCAAGCCGCGCAACAGCTACAACACAAATGATGTTTATTGCTGTAATGTAGCGGAAATCAAGCTCTATGGCACGCTGAATCCGGAGACGAGCTTTACAAAATTAGCGCCCGAAGCAACAAGCGGTACAGATTCGTGGAAGCAGCAGGAAGGCTACAATTACGGAAAGGCGTTTGATGGCGATACTGCAACCTACTTTGACGGTGTGGGTGCAGGCTGGGTACAGGCTGGTCTTGGGAAAATATGTGAGCTGAATGCGATCGCCTACACTCCCCGTAAGGGCTACGAAGCACGAATGGTGGACGGCTATTTCAGCGTTTCCGAGGATGGCACAAGCTGGCAGACGGTACACACGATCGGCAGGATGCCCACATCGGACACACAGACCGTTATGCTCGATGCATCGGTGAAAGCAAGGTATATCCGCTACGCTGTTCCGGAGGGAAAGCCGAATAACGGCGTGAATACCGATGATGTGTACTGCTGCAATATTGCGGAGCTTGCGTTCTATGGCGCTGTACTGCCGAATGCGGTAATCAGCAACACTATAAAAGTTGAATACAGCGAGAAATATCACCAGGTAAGATTCACATGGGATAAAGTCGAAGGCGCCGACAGATATGGAATTGCTGTATATCTTGCCGGCAAGTGGAGAGTTCAGGCGCAGAACATCACCGGTACGGTTTATACATCTCCCAAGAACCTGACACCCGGTAAGAAATACAGAGTCGCAATCGCTGCAAGGGTGAACGGCAAATGGGATACCGCAAACGCTATCAAACATTCAGGTACCGTCACCATAAGATAACAGGCGGCATTGATATTTGATCTTATTGAAGACGTAACACCCACGTGGATACTAAATGTGAGTATCTACGTGGGTGCTTTACATCTTATCCTGACATAATCAAAATGATAATTAGGGTAAGCGTATAAACCTCCGCACCTACCCCACCAATATCTAAAGAAGTATAATAAACTCCAAACAACTCCATAGATCAAATATACTTTGTATATTTTTCTGTATAAAAAAAGACCCCACATAAAAGTGAGGTCAGATAAGTTGGATCATGCGGGAGTAAATGTGCAGCCGACTCTTTCACAAGCAGCCTTCATTTTTTCAATCTCTTTTTCTTCTTCAATACTCTTCATAATAGAGTTTAATATGCATATAATAATCAAAACTTTAGTTTTACATAACGCTTGACTTTGAATTGCAATTATGTTATACTTTGAATTACAGTAACTTAAAACTTTGAAATTTCGTTTTTTGAGGAGGCATTATTATGCTGAACAGAATAGCACAAAAAGCGCTGCTTCGTCTTGCAGAGCAGTTCCCGATAGTAGGAATCACAGGTCCAAGACAGAGTGGCAAATCTACGCTTACAAAGATCACCTTCCCCGACAAAAAGTATGTAACTTTTGATGATAAAAATATGCGTGAACTTGCAAAATCAAACCCCGCCGACTTTATTATGGCATTTCCAAATGGTGCCGTTATTGACGAAGCTCAAAAGGTGCCTGAGATATTTGATGCGCTTAAGCTTCATGTTGACAGCGCTCCTTTCACACCGGGAAAATTCATTCTCACCGGTTCAAGCCAGTTCAGGCTTAGAAAGAATATGTCCGACAGCCTTGCAGGAAGGGCTGCTTTTCTGAAACTGCTCCCTTTTTCCATTAAAGAGCTTAAAGATGCTGACCTTCTGCCAAAGAACGCTTACGACCTTATTTTCGTAGGACAGTATCCTCCGCTTTTTGACAGTGAAAAGCATTATATTGCAGAAGACTGGTTTGAGAGCTATATCGACACTTATCTTGATCTAGATGTTAAAGACCAGATCAATGAGAGCAATCTGTCAACATTCAGAAAGTTCATTCAGATATGTGCTATATACAGCGGTCAGCTTCTTTCAATGGACAGCATAGCTAAGCAGATAGGTATTTCCCAACCCACAGTAAAAAGCTGGCTGTCTATTCTTGAAAACTCATATATCATTCATTTGCTGGAGCCTGATACGAACAATCTTGGGCGTTCGATAGTAAAGACACCAAAGCTGTATTTCGTCGATTCGGGACTGCTGTGTCATTTGTTAAGGTTGGAGAGCAAAGAAGATCTGCTTCTGAGCAAGTACAAGGGTGCTGTTGTTGAGACCTGTGCAGTAGCAGAGATGCTGAAAAACAGAATGAATCAGGCAAAAAAGCCGAATCTGACATTTTACAGAGACAGCAACGGTTTTGAGGTAGACACCATAGCCGACTGGAAACACACATTTGCAGTAGAGATAAAAAGCTCAAGCGATGCGGAAGCAAAGCTGTCTGCAAACACTAAAAAGTATCTTACACTGCGAAATGACGACAATGCCCATAATGCAGTATTCTATCTCGGTGATATCAGCATGACGATCAATGATACAATGTATGTCAGCTGGAAGGATTGGGGAGATCACCTTAATTAATCTGATCGAAATTTATTAAGGTTTAGATCCAACTCTACTCCATGTTATCAAGTAATAGAGCTGTTTTTATTATAGAAGGAATTTTTACGTGATATAAGCACTCTATAATAAAAAATATACCTACGGTTTACTTGATTTTTTCTTGTAGATATGATATAATGACCACAACATCAAAGAAAGGAGAAAACCGAGATGAATAAGTTCACTGTTTCATATCTGTATAGCGAATCATTATTGAGCCTCGTCCTCGAATCGGAAGAGACTTCTTTTGTGCTGCGTACAGATAAAGTGGATGAACATTTCGGGATTTCTTGTTTCTAAGTATTATTGATCCTTGTAAGTGAAACACCGTCTGTTTGCAGCAGGCGGTGTTTTTGTTATGCCCATGTGTATGAACGTTATCACCATAGTTGATAACTGGCATACATTTATGTTTTAGAAACAGGCTTTTTGGGGTTCGAGTCTCCCCACGGGTATTATTTTTGCGGGATTGGCGGAACAGGCATACGCGACGGTCTCAAATACCGTTTTATTCAGGGTTCGACTCCCTGATTCCGCATTTATATGCTCTCGTAGACCAACGGCAGAGTGAACGGACTTAAACCCCGTGTAGTGTGAGTTCGAATCTCACCGGGAGCATCAGGATCAATATACTTAGAAAGGAGATGTTTTCAATGCCGGTGATAGACGTCAAAGCAACAGGAGCGAATATTAAAGCTATAATGAAAATGAAGGGCTTCAAGATCGCTGATGTTCAGGCAAGGTGCGGTTTCAATACTCCGCAGGCTATTTTCAAGTGGCTGCGTGGAGACGCTGTGCCAACTATAGATAATATGATAATCATAGCCGATATGTTCGGCGTGACTATCGATCAGATAGTTATAATCAAGAAGATCTGACTGTTATTGCGGTAACAGTCATAAGGCTGCATCGTCTAATGGTCAGGACACAAGGTTTTCAACCTTGAAACGTGGGTTCAACTCCCACTGCGGTCATTAATTCATCCGTATATGACATCAGCTATATTATAAGTATTCAAAAAAAATATTTCCATCCTTAATTGACTTTTCGGGGATTTTCTTATATAATTAAATAAGAATATTGTATTACTTATTTGAGATAATGAAAGGATGTTTTCTTATGTCCATAGATAAAAGAACCGAAATGATCCTAAAAAAAGAGTCATTGACTATATTCAATCAGTTTTGTTCAAAACTGCCATCGGAGTCTTTAGGTCTGTTAATGATGTATCTGCAAAAGTTCAATGACGATAATCCTGATAACGGAACCATTGTTTTTACTAAAAAAGAATATGAAAAGAAGCTGGGAAATGAAGAAATATCAATCGATGAAATTCAGGACGGCATTCCAGATTTACTAGGTCCGGTAAGATTTAAAGGCGATATTCAAATAATGTTTTCTATGTTCATAAGCATTAATATCAGGAAAATAAGCAATGAATATTCAATATTTATGACCTGCAGTGATATTGCAAAGGATTATATCTTTACCGATCCAAATGTTGCAAAGTATAATTTTATAGACGAGATAAAGAGAAGAATAGACGAGTTAACAAGTATAATGTAGCTTACAAAGCTACTTGACAATTCTCTTTATGAGTGTTATAATCAGTTACAACAAGAGGGGAGCAACGATCTCCCGAAATTATATTACGAAAGGGTGAAAACAATGAATTCTATCATGAACAATACTGTTGTCAGATCATATGATGATTACCAGTGCTTCTTTAGCTTTAGTTTTGATTGGCAAGACGAAGGCTTATTTGTGCTGCATACGAACACCGGTAATTGTTCAGTTCAAAGATAGAGTTTATTGACCATCTTCTGAGAGAATATGACCGCCTGTATGTAGTGCAAACTCATACAGGCGATTTTTTATTCTATCGGAAGGTGGTATTATTATGACTGAAGAGATGCCTGTCATAAATATGACAGCGACAGGTTCCAATATAAAGACTCTTATAAAAGCAAAAGGTTTTAAAGTGACAGAGCTTCAGAACATTCTGGTGTTCAACACACCTCAGTCCATATTCAAATGGATGAGAGGGGAGTCCATACCCTCTATCGACAATCTGGTGATTCTGGCACATATACTGAATGTCACCATTGATGAGATAATAATCCTTAACTAATACGTCCTGTTCATTCAGGACACACGGCTCCGTAGTTTAACCGGCTAAAACACCGGCCTGTCACGTCGGAGAGCGCGGGTTCAAGTCCCGCCGGAGTCGTCATAATTCCGTTTCGTCTAGTGGTAGGACATCGGTTTCTGACACCGAAAACGGGAGTTCAAATCTCTCAGCGGAAATAATTTGACTGTGTAGCCAAGTGGAAAGGCTGTCGGCTGCAACCCGACGAGCGTAGGTTCGATCCCTATCACAGTCTTTAATCACATGCCTCTGTAGCTCAGTTGGTAGAGCGTATGCCTGAAGAGCATAGCGTCGCAAGTTCGATTCTTGCCGGAGGCACTTGTAAAAGTACAAATGTTTTTTGAATATCACAAATGTTATCTGTACTAAATTTCCGTTTCGTCTAACAGGCAGGACAACAGACTTTGACTCTGTCAATGGGAGTTCGATCCTCTCAACGGAAGCTAATAAGTCTCTATTACAAATTATGTATTGAAATTCTATCGGGTATCATCTTTAGAATTCAAGGAGTAGTTTGTAATAGAGATGATAGAAATAGGAGAATAGTTCAATGGCTAGAATGACGGTCTCCAAAACCGTAGATCTCAGTTCGACTCTGAGTTCTCCTGTCTATACTACAGGTTTATTGAAATCTGTACTAAGTTATGTTATAATGTCATTAAAGAAATCAAGAAAGGAAGTTCATTATGAAAAACACAGTATTTGCATTCTCATATTCATATAGTTATTCAAGCGTTGTTCAGAAGAATAAGGCTCGTTTGGCTATGCGTGAATGTTGATACTGCTTGATGATAAGCTTCAGCATATACCGTTTGGCTTTCGGGTCAGGCGGTATTTTTATTTGTTATTCGGGAGAGTCACCCAGCGGCGAGGGCAGCGGTCCGTAAAACCGTGACATTAGAAACATCGAAGGTTCGAGTCCTTCCTCTCCCACCAATATGAGCAGGTACAGAGAATCGGCAAACTCGGCGGTCTGTAAAACCGTTGCTTTATGCGTAGTGGGGTCGGCACCCACCCTGCCCACCATATGTTGGCATAACCCTAACTGGTAAGGGATCGTCTTGGAAAGGCGAGAGTAATCGGAGTTTTCCGATGTTTCGGTTCGAATCCGAATGCCGACGTTATGCGCTGTGTTAGTGTAATTGGTAACACACTGCTCCCGAAAAGCAGCGTCCTTTTGGACTTACAGGTTCGAGTCCTGTACACAGCGCCATATGGTCACATAAGCCTAATTGGTAAGGCAGCGGTTTGCTAAACCGTGAGTAATCGGGTTATTCTGATGTCCGAGTTCAAATCTCGGTGTGGCCGCCATCTGCCGTGTATGCAGGCTGGCTCTGCAAACTGTCTTGAAAACAGTATACCGTAAAAAACGGTACGTGGGTTCGATTCCCTCACGCGGCGCTATAATAAACTATATTCATTAGAATGTGATTTTAGCAAAAAGAAAGGGGGCTACCACGCAGTAGCCCCACGATCTTTGAGCCGAAGCTCAATTGTCCATTGCCTTATACCGTCTCGCCTTACGGTATTGCCCAAATTATAGTATATCACTTCGGGCGATTGTTGTCAAGTGTTTTGCTTTAAGAAAGATAATATTTTCTGTTTTGGGGTATATTACAATCAAAGGGATACCAATGACCTTTATCCTCTTTCAGCAAGAAGACTCCCACCTCTTAGGTGGGAGATGAATTGCGTTTCTTACTCACTGGACTTTTCACTATGCTCATAGCATAAAATATTCAGTCGAATAAAATGTAGAGGCTAAAATACAGTTGATTTGGATAATAAAGCATATTCTTGCTTTACAAGAGGAGCGATTTTTTTAACAGGGCGAGAACACACGCTACTTTAGCTGTGGGATGAAGCCCTGTTTTTTATTTTTTATAAATTTTCTTGTATAATAATATTGTAGATAATAATTAATAACTGGAGGTCAGACAGATCAAATAATACTACTAATATAACACTATGGAACATAAAGCCATAAAAGGAGTGAACACTATGGCAAACAAAGCATTTAAATTCAGAATATACCCAAATAACGAGCAAAAGGTTTTGTTTGCCAAAACCTTCGGCTGTGTGAGATTGGTATATAACTATTGGTTATACAAAAAGATCAAGCAGTATAAAGAATATGAGACAACTTTAAATTACAATGCTTGTGCCAAAGAAATGGCTGAACTTAAGAAAATGGAGAAATACTCATTCTTACGGGAAGTGGACAGCGTATCATTGCAGCAGTCGCTTCGACACCTGGATACAGCGTTTCAGAACTTCTATAAACAGCCTAAAACAGGATTTCCCAGGTTCAAATCAAAAAAATGTAAAAAGAACAGCTATTCTACCGTTTGTATCAATGGTAACATAGCCATATCCAATGGATACTTGAAATTACCTAAAGTCGGACAAGTCAAAGTAAAACAGCACAGGAACATTCCTAATGAATATGTTCTCAAGTCTGTGACAGTAAGTCAGACTCCAAGCGGAAAATACTATGCAAGTATTCTGTATGAGTACGAAAACCAAGTACAGGAACAGGAACTGCATGACTTCTTAGGGCTTGACTTTTCGATGCACGAGCTGTACAAAGACAGCAACGGCAATGAACCGGCTTACCCCGGATACTACAGAAGAGCTGAAAAAAAGCTAAAAAGAGAACAAAAAAAACTTTCTCTTATGCAGAAAGGCTCTAAAAACCGTGATAAACAACGTATCAAGGTTGCTAAAATGCATGAGAAAGTTGCAAATCAACGAAAGGACTTTCTACATAAACAGTCAAGACAGATAGCCAATGCCTATGATTGTGTATGTATAGAAGATCTAAACATGCAAGCAATGTCTCAGGCACTTAAATTCGGCAAGTCGGTTTCAGATAACGGCTGGGGAATGTTTGTAACATTCCTGAAGTACAAACTGGAAGAGCAAGGCAAAAGGCTTGTAAAGATAGATAAATTCTTTGCGAGCAGTCAGACTTGTTCGTGCTGTGGATACATCAATAAGGAAACAAAGAACCTTGCTATAAGAGCATGGGACTGTCCCGAATGCGGAACTCACCATAACAGAGATGTAAATGCTGCAATAAATATAAGAAATGAAGGTATGCGTATAGCATTAGCGTAGCCTTAAATCATAAAAACCGTGGGACACACGGGGTTAGCTCGCTTATGCTTAGTGCATTAGTACTATCGAACGAGAACCGAACTCGCTGAGGTCAGGGGAAGCCCCCGCCTCTTTAGGCGGGGGAGGATGTCACCCTTGTATACTACAGGAATAAGCTCATTTGTATTCTTGACCTGTATCAGAAGTGAACGTCCGCTCATGCTGTATTCATCATCTACATATCTTATTATAACAGTGCTGTCGGGAATCAGTTGTTGTAGTATTTTTTCATAAACCTTTCTGTCGAAGATGAAATCAGAATCCGTTGCTGACGTGAAAACCTCGATAGCATAACAAAGACTGTCGAGTTCTTCTTCAGATTCAGCACCTGCAATATAGTCATCATACGCGACCTTGATGAAGAACCCATACTCGTTGTTATCATAATACTCTACTTTCATGGACAATTCCTCCGAAAATAAAATTACAAATATTCACTTACGCTGCTATCAAGCAAAGCGATAAGTTCCTCGTCCATAAACCCATATTCATCGGGAATGTTTAAGCAGATAACCTTTTTGTTCGAAAGTGACGAACTGTATTTATCCTTTATTCTACGAAGATGTTTCTTTTCCATACAAAAGATCATGTCGGCCCAGCCGATAAGACCTTCCGTGACTTTCACACGAGAATTGTTTTCCGTTCCTGCAGAACGTACCTGATGTCCATTGTATCCGTCGAAGTATTTCTCGGCTGTAAGACTTCGGCGTTTGTTTTGACTACATAGAAATAGTATTTTCATGGAGTTCCTTTAGTTGTCATTCATTCCGAATTTTTTGCTTAATAATCTGGCTTTCCACTTGTTCTCGATTTTGACGATTTAGCCGCCGCACGCTCGTGACTTTAGTCATGAGCGTGCGGCGGCATTTCTTGACATTCTGTTGAGCATGGTCGAGGGTATGTATATTCATTGTAATACCATATCGTAAGAGCTACCAAATACAGGAAGTCCTGATCATATACTTCGTCTTGTAAACTGTAAGCCTCAATTAAGAACGTCAGATACTATAATTCTTAAGTGAAAGACAGCTAAGTGAGTAAGATTAGCTGTCTTTCTGCATCTTAAACCTCATAAAAAGAAAAATTGAATTCTGTTTTTGTCACGCGTGACACAAACACAGAACAACTTTTAAGTATATAAAATTTTAAATTCTTAAAAAAATCTACTATAATAAATATATATGGAAACCATCGTATTTTGTAGCAACTGTAAGCGACAGAAGTCTTAAACAGGTAACAGATTACATTAATTCTCAAAAAACCAAGTAGAAGGAGGGAGTCTGCAGTATGCAGATATATACGACTTACAGCGTTAAGATCAAGCATTACAACAACATCTTTAAAGATACCGTTATCGTATACAGACATGCTGTAGATTACCTTATCAGCGTTTGTCTGGATCATTGGGATAACATTGTTACATTCAAAGGGGTGAGTAGACTCACATATATTGAAACACTGATCCATGCTACAAAAGATAATCCCGATCCAATTTATGATTTTGATGCCAAATTCTATAAGATGCCAAGCTATCTGCGCCGTGGTGCAATCAACGAGGCTATAGGCAAGGTATCATCTTACAAAAGCAATCTCGATAACTGGATCAAAGATCCGGTCGGAAGAGAACCATCGCATCCAAAAGCAGGTTATTCATTCCCGTCTATGTATCGTACAGGAATGTACAATCAGACCGGTGATTATACTGCCCAGATCAAAGTCTACATCCGTAATACATGGGACTGGATAACGATAAACCTTAAAAAGTCTGATATGGATTATATATACAGACATTGCCGCTTACGCAAACAATGCGCTCCAACACTTCAAAAACGAGGCAAGGAGTGGTTTTTGGACTTTCCGTTTGAGGAAAAGGTCAAACTTGCAGATATATCTGTGTATGAACAGACCATTGTTGCTGTAGATCTTGGTATCAACACTGCCGCTACGGTTTCCGTAATGCGTTCAGATGGCACTATTCTTGGAAGGCATTTTTGTAAGCTTACCAAAGAAACAGACCATCTGATGCATAGCATTAACCGTATAAAAAAAGCTCAGCAGCATGGTAACTATAAAACACCAAGGCTTTGGGCAAAAGCCAAAGGCATCAATCACGACATTGCCATAAAAACTGCGAACTGCATCGTAAATATAGCTGTTCTTTATAATGCAGATGTTATTGTATTTGAGCATTTAGACAAGAACGGTAAGGTCCGCGGTTCTAAAAAGCAGAAACTCAAGCTGTGGCGCAGTCAGGAAGTTCAGTCTATTGTAACGAATAAAGCTCACAGACTGGGTATGAGAGTAAGCCATATCTGTGCATGGAATACGTCACGCCTTGCCTACGATGGCAGTGGTTTTGTACTTCGTGGTAAATTCGGTGGTTTCAATACCTATGAGCTATGCAAATTTCAAAATGGCAAGTCCTACAACTGTAATCTATCTGCTTCGTATAATATTGGGGCAAGATATTTCATACGTGAAATATTAAAATCCTTGGATGAGAATTCAAGGTTGCTCATTGAGGCAAAAGTACCTCAATGCAGTAAGAGAAGCACCTGCACGTTCTCTACCTTAGTTAACCTGAATGCGGAAATTATTGCTCAAACAGCATAATTTTCTGAGTTCAGGCTGTATGGTAGAAACGTAGTCCGCCTGCCTAAAGTGGGCGTGTCCGCTAGACACTATAGGAAGCACGCGACTTTAGTCGTGTGAGGCTTCACAACGTCTTCTGTGATGATTGTTTTCGGGAGAATTTGCAGTGTCGAAAACTGGAAAGCATGGTATCTTTCAGGGTAGTAACAGATAAGTTCTTTCATCTTTTTGTTGTATCCGTGATGTGAATTTACATAGCAGCACCATCTGCCAAATAAACCATCTTCACCGTAAGCCGAGCCGCCATATTGCTTTCCTGTTTCCGTGTCAACGATAAGATAGATGGCATTTACGGATTTGAGCGCAATGTGCCATGCTTCGTATATCTCTTTGTTATCCACGATTTCTTTAAGCTGGTCATAGGAAAGCAACGCTTCATCATATCCCATAAATACTTTCTTCTGGTCGGGCATTATTGAGATAACAGGCTTTTCTGTCGTTCCTTTTTGATCCCACTTACGAGTAGACGGACCCCAATCAATGGTCAGTTTGCCTTCGTATTCTTTTAGCAGATCAACTTTTGTTAGCTCGTATATTGCATTATCGCCTTTATAGCATTCCGCTTCTTTTTCAGGCATTCCTTCGGGAAGCATATCTGGAGTGTCAGAAACATAATCACCAACTTTGTATATGGCATAAAGCTGAGCTAAAGTGCCTTTACCACTTATAAATACGACCCAGTATTCATAAACTTTTCCATTGTCAGCACACTCTTTGAAAACCTTATCAGAAAGTGCGTGTCTTATTAGCTTAACTTTTTTGGGATCCAGTCCTACTTTTTTCAGAATATCAGAAAAATACAGTATTACCATATTATTCCAGCCTCTCAAATCTCCTGAATGACTTTCCGTCCTTTTCAACTAACTCATTCCACATCTCAGCGGGGCGCACCCATACACCGTGTTCGCCGTAAAGCGCACGATAAACGACCATAGGTTCAAGTGTTTCCGAGTGCTGTGCTATTTCAAGAACTTCATATTCGTTACCTTTGTAGTGACGGTATTTGCCTTTTGGAATAGTGTTTAATGCTTCTTTATAGGTCATTCAGTATCATCTCCGGTTATAAAGCTCTCTATAACTGCCATTATTTCATCAAGTCGCTTTTCGCCGATACCGTTGATTTTACCTATCGCATTACGCAGATCGGTCAGGTCAACATATGTACTTTCGGCGCTTGCAACGCCTTGATTGTATATATTTCTGAGTACAGACTGCATCTTCTCTCGGCTCATTTTCTTGACCTCTTTGTATAGGGAACGTGGCAGTTCAAATGAATTATCTTTTTCTTCTGACATTATATGGATACTCCTTTCATTATAAAGAATATAACAATTATACCATACCAAAATTCGATAGTCAATAAATTTGTTGGCAAAATGCCCTGAAATTCGAACTTTAAGGCTTATTATCATATAAAAGATTCTTCCATCTTTTGGAATTATCATTTGAATCTAATTGACTTTTTTAAAATTCTTGTGTATAATTTACTTGAATGACTTTTCAGAAAGGATGATTATAATGCATAAACGTACACAGGAAGAAAGAATCTTCGGAACTTGGGTCGTAGTAGTTGAAAATTCCAATCTTAAATGGTTTTTTCACAATAAAGACGCTAAGGAATATAAACAATTTTGTGAAAACAATGGCATAAACGCTTATATCTGTAAAAATATAACTGATTCAGAGAATGATAACTAGGAATAATATTTTGAATGACGAGAGGATTATTTTATGAGAAAAATATAGTTACAGTTATAATTACTGCATGCTGTCTTACTGCCTGCGGTTCAGTTACAAACCCAGAACATGATAATACATCTACCCAGAGTGAAACAACAGCAACGACCACTACAACTACCGAATCATCACGTCATAAGGGCGTAACTAAAATAATTGAGATCTCGGAACCTGAAGCCAAGACGACTTCCGACGAAGAATGGCATCGTCGTGATACGTACCACTCGACGATCGGGCTCGATACTTACGTCTATGCAGAACCTTCAGAAGATTTCGAGCAGATAGGTGAACTTAAAATAGGGGATGTAGTTGTGGATATCGGCGATGCAAATGTCGATAATTGGATAGTTATTGAATGGAATGACGGTATTGGTTTTGTTAATAGAGACTATATATGGTAGAATTTTCATAGACATATGTTGAATTTAGAAGAACTTGAGCTTTCAAGTTCTTTTTTATTTTCCCGAATTTTCTTCTATCATTACATCAAAGAACCCATCATCAGATAAAGAGGTGTCTGATATGCACAAAATCGAATTGTATTTTTTGATGACGGTGTTTTTTAATGTTTTTCACAATAGCCCGAAAATACGGGAACTTAGCGCTTTTTATTTAAAGCTGTTTTGCATAGCTTTTAATGGGTTTTAATAACCTATAATGACCAATATTATGGTGTGTTCCGAATAAATTAGTGTCAGATAGGATTTGCAGCATATTGTTTATATTATCTGTTCTGCTTTTTTCTTCTTGTTGCTTGATAAAACAATTTATATGATATATTTGCTGTTTTTTATCATTTATGATAAGACAGCAAAAATCACATTCGTACATCTTCGGGCAGCTTCATATAACTTTGTTGACCAAAAGTTGTCCAAGACAGACTAAGACAGCGGAATATATCGTAATCAAAAAAGGCAGGCTGAGCGTTCTCCTCACCCTGCCCCAATTTTACCCGCCGCATTTGTCACTATCGCCAAACATTTAGTTAATAAAGATAATAACCGACACATTTTCTTGACGAATCTGCCAAAACGTGTTATAATGCCAATTAGTTGTAAAGATTTTTTTCAAAATAGTAACAGAAGCTTTCTCTTGAGGTGTCTTTCCCCGAAAGGCTTGCTTTTGTAAAAAACAGGAGGTATTTATATGACTATCAGAAATTCATGGAAGAAGCTTATAGCAGGCACACTGGCTGTGCTCGTTGTTGCAGGTGCGGCGCCTGCGGCTCTCGGCGGCGGCGTGAAGCTGTTTGATACGGCGATAGTGGCGAGCGCGGACAGCAGTACAATAACTGTTGTATCGACCACCGATGAACTGTATGCCGCTTTGGATGACAGCTCCGTTTCGTATATTCTGTTCGCCGGTGATATTACCATTGGCTCTTCCATATATATCAACAGAGATCTGACAGTAGACCTTAACGGTTATACCTTGTCCCATTCGGCGTGGATACTGTTCAATGCTGACTGTAAAGTAACGTTTCAGAACGGTACGATAAACAAGGGATCGGGTAGTGGCTATTTTTACGGTTATGCTACAGTTAAACTGACATTGAAGGATCTTAATCTGTATACATCGTATAGTGTTGTTAATATTGCTAATTCAGCAAGCAGTGTCACACTGGATAATGCATATTTTGAGTCAGCGTATGACTATTCTTTTGCATACAACGATAACGAAGCCACGGTAAACGGCACTTCGAGGGATACACCTGTCTCGACATTTACCAGAAATGTGACCGGAGTGACGCTTGACAAGACCGAAATGGAGCTGACCTACGGCGAGAGCGATACTGTATCGGTAACTTTGCTCCCGTTTGATGCCGAGAACAAGCGTCTTACCGTTCTGGTCGGTGACACCGATATTGCTGATTATGAGTTTGATCAGACCAATCCCAATGGAATTATTGTAACAGGCAAGAAGGCTGGGACAACGACTATAACATTTACCGGTGACAGCTGGACAGATACGATCGATGATGACATATCTGCCGTACTGACCGTGACCGTAAACAAGGCTGACAGCACCGTTACCGTAGCCCCCACAGCCAACGAGCTGACCTACACAGGCAGCGGACAGGATCTTGTAGCAAAGGGTGAGACCGAGGACGGAACGATCGTATATGCTATCGGCGAGAGCGCAGATACCGCACCTAATGCCGATGCATTCTCCGAGAATATCCCGGGCGGCACCGAAGCAGGCGATTACTATGTATGGTACAAGGTCATCGGTGACGAGAACCACAACGACAGCGAGCCTGTATCTGTAAAGGTAACGATCGCAGAGCCCGAAGACAGCAGCACTCCCGACAGCTCCGAGACCGACAGCAGCACAGTTGACAGTAGCGAAGCTGAAAGCAGCGAAGCAGAGAGCAAGGCAGATGAAAGCAAGGCAGACAGCAAGTCTGATTCGACCAAGACTGACAGCTCTTCAAAGGCAGCCTCAGCAGCAACGACCTCTAACCCTGCAACAGGCTCAGCCGCAGCAGGAGTAAGCGCAACAGCCCTCGCAGCCGCAGCACTTATCGTTTCAAAGAAGAAAGACGAATAATGATCTGATATTGATCTGACACAGCAGACCGCCCCAAGTGGGCGGTCTGTTTTTGTCATGCAGAAGTTAAACCACCTAAAGATAGACTGGAAGGAAAAAAATACAGAAAAACTACAAGAACGAAGAAAGCTGTTTGAGAAAAAAAGAGAGGTGTTATTCACCATTAGAGAAAAAGCGTTTGGTAAGTTATACTAAGCGCTTTTTCATTAAAAGAATATGTTTCTTAAGAAAAATCATTCTATGCCAAAACTTGTTTTTTCATATATTCTCTTTTTTGTATATTTTAAGTTTATCAGAAATAGCACTAATTTCTTTTCTGTATTTTTCTCCCCAAACAAAAATATTGCCATTGTTTGATATCCAACCCCAGGAGCTATCCCAATCTACTATAATAGTAAAATCATGCAAAGGCGATATCTGTAAAGAATTATTTCTGTTTTTATCTCTTTCGATACAATAATTGTAGAATACACCGTCCGTAAAAATCCGCACATTTGAAATATCTGTTACACTATTTTCCATAACATTCACGAACAATTTATATAAGTCATCTGAATAGGGCACATCATCAGAAGGGTGATATGTATATACATCATATGGCATCGGCGGTACAAAGCGGTGTTCTTTCAGCGAAAAGGAAAACCGTCTTTCCCAATCCGAGGTGAAGTTTTTCACAAATACTTCTTTGAATACAGTGTACGGATCATCCAGCTTATCTTGTATTTTAACCATGTAATTGTATTGACCAATAATACATTCGGTAAATGTATGACGTTTCAAACTCAATATATCGGTGCTGTTTGAATCAAGATAATATACTTTCGGGTCGTCACCATCACCAAACCTAAAGAAGTTGATACATTCTGTCGCGTGAGACTTGAAGAAAAAACAATCGTCGATATCAAATCCAAATTTGCAGAAATTCTCTGTAAGTTGTTTATCATACAATATATCTTTCTTTATATCCAAAAACGAGAGCGAACCATCTTTATTATGGACTATTTGTTTATAATCATCACCGTCCCACATACCAAAATTCTGTCCTGCATTTCTCAGGAAATCGATATATGCTTTCGGCATGATTTTGGGGCTTACTCTGCCTATTAATGTTGATATATCAGTTTCATTCATCGGCTCACACTTCATCGTTGTATTCGCTTTAATGAAATCAAAGAAATCCTGAATGTCGATCCGTTCTTCGTATATACATGGATATTTACTTTTCATAATTATCCCTCCTCAAAATATCTTGTAAAATCTCGTAAATACTCGCGAAATCTCAGTATTTCATAATGATAAGTTCAAGAAATGAACCAAGTTATGGATGATCCAAAGCATTGAATGCCGGATTTAACGTTATCAGGGTATAGCAAACAAAACGTCTTGAGAGATCTGTTTTGACAGCCTTGATGCGACCCATATCCGTTACGGCAGCAAATCTCCTCTGTCCAACGGGATCATTCGTCACGCGAAGTCCCAACTTCCTTCGTTCTGCCTATCCATAACAGGGCGTCGGCGCAGCTCCTTTGCGAGGTCTTGCCCCTTGGTAATAATTCCTGCCGACTGCCGGCTCATCCTTTGTTGTTTTCTTAATGTTGCTTCCTCTGCAGCACCTTTCGGCGGACGCTGCCTGCAGTTTCAGCTTGTAGGTCTTACACCCGTTAAGCTGCTTGCGGCTCTTCGGGACGCCTGATGTCTCTTAACAGTTTTTCCGGCTCATAGTCAGCACCGCTTTTCAGTATGGCATAAAACACTCGTATCAGCTTGTTTGACAGTACCATTAGCGACTGTTTCTTTTTCAGCGGATTCGTTTTTCTGCCTGTGTAATAGTGATGTATTTCCTTGAATTCCGGATTTGTCGCTGTCAGTGATAAGACTGCCTCAAACAGAAGAAACCTAAGCCGCTTCCGCCCTCGCTTACTTATCCTTGACTGCCCTTTATCTGCATCAGCTTCTTTGCATAAGGCACCTTACTGACCAGTGTTTCGATCAGTTCCATTATCTGTTCAAGTCGGTTTTGAAGTCTGTCGTAGTCCTCAAGCAGCAGAAATATCTCCAACCTCGCAGTTTCATGTCCCTCGGTATGACCGATGCTTCGCCTTGCAGCCTCTACCAGGGTCTTAGCCCTCTTTTTACCGACTGCTCTCAGCTTGGCTTCACGCCATATCTCATTGATCTTTTCCTCTCCGAGCGCTATGATGTCACACGGCAGTGCGGCTTTTTTCAGTATCATCATACTGCTGACTGCACTGAAACTACCGTAAACGTCTTTATACTCCGGAAAGTATATCGTAAACCAGCGCTGTATGCGATTTTTGATCCGTGTGAGTTCTGCCTCTGCCTGAAACCTAAGAACGGTTGCATTTCTTAGCTCGGCGTATATACACTCAGGCATATACGGATAAGCGTATCTGCCTTCGATGACGAGTTTCGCAATTGTTTTGGGATCCTTCCTGTCGTTCTTGCTGGGAAGGTGATCATCAAGTTCTTTGCTTCGCTTAACGTGGAGCGGATTGACCAGTACCGGCTGCATTCCGTTATCCTGAATAAACTTAGCGAGATCGAACCAATAATGTCCTGTCGGCTCCATAGCCGGCATAACGGTTTCTTTTCCGCTCTTTTCCATGATCCCGGTGATCCATTCAAAAAAGCCTGCGAATCCTTCTGCGTCATTTGTGAACACATAGGCCTTCTTTGAATATTCCATCCCTCTCCAGTCAAATGCTCTGGCATGGTGCTTTTCGCTGCCTACATCGATCCCGACAATTATTTTTTCTTCTCCTACTTGCAAAATCTTTTCATTTTGTGTATAATACATATAGGGGACACCTTTCTGTAGTTTGTATTACTAACTTTCGCATCGTCAGTATTTACATTCTACACTGAGGTGTTCTTTTTTGCAACCCCTTGATTTGTTTGGTTACAGGAAGCTCCTTAATTTATTTATAAAACAATCACACTGCTTTGTACTGCATTTGAGGACTAGTATTTTTGTGTAATCAATACTTAGATACTATTCCGTTATGTATTGTTGTAATTCCACCAGTCCCATCATAAACTGTAATTTTTATACATGGAAAATTCAAGCTAAAGGCTCACTTTCTTATAGTGGACAAAGTCTCCAAATTATCTACTCACTTACTGGTTGCAACAACTACAAGATTAGTAAGCTTAATCGCATTAGGAACAAGGCAAGCATTCCACTCCTCTGACCGTTAAAATTCAGAAAAAGACCTCACCGGTAAAGTGAGGTCTTTTCTAATTGTTTTCCCCAAAAAAATTTTAGGAGGATTAGTGATTGATGATTCGAAATTATTATATCATAAACAGCGCTCGATGTCAAGCAGTTTATACACGACCTAAAGGTTGCTACATATGACAACTTTTTTTGTAAGTCAGTTTTCTGACACTACTGAGCATCCGAGTGTTTGATTTATGCTGCTCTTCTAGACAGTATCCTCCAGACAAAAAACTATTCAGAAATTTCTTCAAATAAAACCTTCATCTTTGATTTCATGCGAAGAAAAAACAAAAGGCATATCTACGATGCACTAAACGAAATCAAAAAACCAAGTTCAAAATAAAACAGCAGGGAAGTGCTAAGAAAATCAAACGTGAAAATAAAAAAATAGTGCTTTGAAAAAAATTTTTATTCCAAAATAAAAAAAATAATTTAATTTCTATATCCCCTAAAACCACGTATTTTCGGGATAAATCAGCCTTTTGCATTTATTAATATAACATTTACAAAAACTTTATAAAAGAATTTATATGGAATTTCAATATTCAGAAAAGTCCGAAAACAAGCCATTTGACGGTAATTCACTATTTAAAAAAGGCAAAAAAACAATAAAAAAAATAGTTTTTTCCTTTTTTATCTAAATAAATTTTCTTATATAATACTTGTAGTGATAATGATTGATAATTTGGAGTCTAGTGATCGTCTTATAAAATAAGCTTATGTAATATATAATGAAGCACTTAATGAAATAAATAATGAATGATTCAGTAGGACATAAATGTACGTATGAAATATTTTTTGAATCTGTAGTTATACTCAGTATCGTAGAAATGAAAAATCCAGTAAGAGCTTATACAAGATGATCTAATTATGCCGGACTCGGAATAAACTGAGTCCGTTTTTTTTTGTTGAAATCAAAATTTCAGGTTTTCATTTTGAACGTAAATACAATAACAGTAATGAATAATTACAAACTAATAGTACGGGCGGGTCCGTATAGAAACGGATCCGCCCTATTTTCATTATATTTCGTTTTAATCTTCCAGATCCAGTGGCAGATACATGGGTATGCATCTTTTTTCACCGTCATTTTTAGCCATCTTCATGTCATCCTCTAATTCTTCAAACCCATTGCGTTTATAAAGATAGTAGCCTTCCTCGGTAGATGACAATGTTATGAAGGTAAAACCAACATAGTTGTCCTGCAGGTGCAACACACGGTTAAAACAATCGCCCAGCAGAAAATCAGAAACATAGCCTTCTTCATCAAATTTCACCTTATGGTATTCCTGATCAAGTGCGAGGTAGTTTATGTAAATTGTTCCACCCATTCGGATACTTTGATCATCTTCGATATGTCCTGTACTTATATTGTAGTAGCCAACAATAGCATCTTCCGAAATCAGCACATAGGTCTTGCCAAACAATGGATCGAGGGAAATGCTGTCACGCAGGAACATATTGATCGCTTCATTGCCACAGTCGAATTTAGAAGCGAATTGCTTTTGAAGTTCTTTTGTGTAGGGGATGGTGTGAAATGTATCAGTCATCAGTTTTTACCATAATGATCTTATTGTTCTTTTTATCTAAGAACATTTTGGATCCGCGCAACATGGCAGCATTTCTGTCAAGTCTTGACTTGCAGCGAGTCCTTTTGACCTTGCCACCTGTTCTGAAAGGCTTATCTCCTGGCATTGAATATGCTCCCATGAAAATCATCTCCTTACAATTTGGTCGAGTTTTTTCTCAATAATATTATATCACATCTTGGTCGAATAATCAAGCTATCTTAAAAATTTCATATTCACTCGGCTCTATGCGATAGTTCTAATTTCGTTTATGATACCAAGGCATCTGTTACAACATCAAAAGTGCCGGATGATCTTTTTCTAGATTTTGTAATTTTCATATATGATAATTTCAGTACCAGTACATCTAACAGGAATGAGAAAATCAACCAGCAAATGAACGACACATAGTTACTGTCAAAATATACATTAATATAATTTTCTAATATGAATTAGCAACAAATAATTAAGAAAATATATCGAAATTATTGACATTGATAATTATATGTGATATCATATTTTGGGAAATATTGATATTTATTACGATTTTCAACACGATAATTTAGGAGGTCATTAAAATGAAGATGAAAAAAGTATTAGCGGTAGTGATGGCGTTTTGTATGGTGGCAGGTGCGGTTAGCTTTGGAGCGCCTGTTATTGCACAAAGTATAACCGCTGAGGCAGCTAATGCAAGCTGTTGTTCAATGAATTATAATACAGGTGTGCTTACACTTAGTGGTGAAGTTGACGCTAGTGCTGTAAAGGCATATGCTAATAATAAGAATGTAAAATCCGTTGTAGCCGAAGAAGAAACTGTTTTTCCTGAAAACTGCAGTAAGCTGTTTTATAATTTCAAATACTGCACTTATATGGATCTTTCAAAAGCGGATACAAGCAAAGTAACAAATATGAGTTATATGTTTAGCTCGTGTAATGCATTGAAAACTCTCAATATTAGCGGTTTTAAAACGAGCAAGGTTACAGATATGAGCCATATGTTTTATTGGTGTAATAAACTAACAACTCTTGATTTAAGCGGATTTGATACAAGCAATGTTACAGATATGAGTTATATGTTTAATTGGTGCATTGACCTGACAACTCTTGATTTAAGCAGATTTAACACGAGCAATGTCACAGATATGAGCTATATGTTTTATTGGTGTAATAACCTGCCAACTCTTGATTTAAGCAGATTTGATACAAGCAAGGTTACAGATATGAGTGGTATGTTTGGCGGTTGTTACAGTTTAGCTACTTTAAATACTAGAGTGTTAAATACAAGCAAAGTTACAAATATGAGCAGTATGTTCTATTCCTGTGCCGGTTTGACTACAATTGATCTGAGTAGATTTAATACAAGCAATGTAACAGATATGAGTGGTATGTTTAATATCTGTTCAGGTTTGACCACGATTGATCTGAGTAGGTTTAATACAAGCAATGTAACAGATATGAGTGCTATGTTTGGTTCTTGTTCTGGTTTGTCTACAATTGATCTGAGTGTATTAAATACTAGCAAAGTAACAAATATGGCCAATATGTTTAGCGGCTGTTCAGGTTTGACTGAACTTGATCTGAGTGGGTTTGATACAAGCAATGTAACAAATATGAGCAGTATGTTTAACGGCTGTTCAGGTTTGACTGAACTTGATCTGAGTGGGTTTGATACAAGCAATGTAATAAATATGAGCAGTATGTTCAGTTACTGTACCGGTTTTACATCATTAGACCTAAGCGGATTTGACGCAAACAGTGTTACCGATATGAAATATATGTTCTCGGGCTGTTCTAACCTGACCTCGCTTGATCTGAGCGGATTTGATACCGGTAATGTCACCAATATGTGGAGTATGTTCGGGTATTGCACCTCTTTGTCTAAACTTGATGTAAGCAGTTTTGATACAAGCAATGTTACAGAAATGACATATATGTTCACTGGTTGTAACAAGCTTACAGAACTTGATTTGAGTAATTTTGATACAAGCAATGTTTGGCAAATGAGTAATATGTTTTCCGGCTGTTCAGGTTTAACTTCGCTTGATGTTAGCAGCTTTGATACTAAAAAAGGCTATAATATGTCTAATATGTTCAAGAATTGTTCCAGTCTGACTTCACTTGATGTAAGTGGATTTGATGTAAGCGAAGCTTCATTTATGGATGGTATGTTTGAGGGCTGTTCCGGTTTGACTGAACTTGATATCAGCGGTTTCAAAACAAACAATGTTACCAATACGTACAATATGTTTGCTGGTTGTTCGGGTCTGAGATCACTTGATCTGAGCGGTTTCAATACCAGCAAGAATCTGACCATGTACAATATGTTCACCGGTTGTTCAAGTTTGATGTCCCTTGACCTGAGCAACTTTGATACTACTAAAATCACAGATATGAAAGAAGTGTTCAAGGGTTGTACTGATCTTACTACACTTGATATCAGCAACTTCGATACAAGCAAGGTAACAAATATGAGTGCTATGTTCGGCGATTGTAATAATCTGAAAACCATTAAAATTGGCGAGAATTTCAAAAACATAAAAGAAGCTGCAAAGCTTCCTAACGGTGAGGGCTGGGTGAATGAAAATGCGCCTTCAACCATTATCAGCGGCAGTGATGAATTTGCTGTTATTGAAAACAGCGGCAACAACACCTTCAAGCGTTTCACACCGGTTGAAGAATACGTGCCCACATATCCCAGAAATATCAAGGTAGAATACAGCAAAAAATATCACCAGGTCAGATTTACTTGGGACAAAGTCGAAGGTGCTGATAGATACGGCATAGCAGTATATCTGGCAGGAAAGTGGAGAGTTCAAGCGCAGAATATCACCGGAACGGTTTACACTTCTCCCAAAAATCTCACCCCGGGCAAGACCTACAAAGTGGCTATCGCCGCAAGAGTTAACGGCAGATGGGATACAACAAACGCTATCAGACATTCGGGTACTGTTACTATCAGGTGACAGGATGATGCTGAAAAAATGATCTGAAAAATACGAAACGGATAGACCGTCATTATCTGGCGACTATCCGTTTTTTGTGCTACGATTTTCATGCAATTGTAATCATTTACGCCTTCACTTGCTGTAAAAAAGTAAGCGTATAACCACACGCACCTACCTCACCAAAGTCTAATGAAGTATAATAAACTCCAAACAACACCATGAAGTAAATTGAATAATCCAAATTGATCCATGGAGTTCATTGGAGACGATTAGACAAGGAGGTAACAGGTATGGACAAAACAACATCCATCACAACAATCAAAAAAGAAATGCAGCTTCAGGAATGGTCTGCGCAGATCAAAGCACAGCAGGCAAGCGGTCTGACGATCCGGGAATGGTGCAAAGAAAATGGGATCAAGCCAAACACGTATTACAACCGCCTAAGAAAAGTGCGTGAAAAGTATATCGAAAATTCTCCGACCATCGTTCCTGTATCAGTTCCTTGCTCAAACGAAAATATCCGCATTGAGAAAAACGGACTTCAAATATCTCTTCCGGCAGATATATCTGCGGACACTCTGACCGCTTTGGTGCATGAGCTATGCTGAATGATCTGGCAGCGGACGCACAGGTCTATCTTGTTACGGGATACACCGACCTTCGACGCGGGATAGACGGACTTGCGACTATCGTTCAGGCTCAGCTTCGACTTGACCCGTTCTCGAAAGCATTGTTTTTGTTCTGCGGCAGACGTTGTGACCGCATCAAAGGTCTGCTGTGGGAGGGCGATGGTTTTCTGCTGTTGTACAAGCGCCTTGACAACGGAAGATTCCAGTGGCCGCGCAGTGAGACCGAAGCAGTAATGCTCACATCTCAGCAAATTCGCTGGCTTCTGGAAGGCTTGAAAATAGAGCAGCCGAAGGCTATCCGTGAGGGAAAGCCGGGGGCGCTGTATTAAGGCAATACTTACCGAATATTCAGAATATGTGCTTGAAAAGCCCCTCTTTTCGTGGTATCATTAAAGTATCATAACGAACGGAGGGGTGCTTTATGTCCGAACCAAATATGACATCGGAAATTGTATCGCTCCGTAATGAAAACGCTGTTCTCAAGGAAGAACTAGCACTTGCCAATCAGCAGTTAGCGTGGTTCAGAAAGCAGATATTCGGAAGAAAAACAGAGCAGACATCTGTTGTTATGGAAAAGGAGTTCGGTGTTCAGCTTTCCATGTTCGGAAACAATGAAGAAAAATCCGCAGCTAAATCTGCCGAAACAATTACTGTTCCCGAACACAAGCGCAAGAAAAAACGCACTCACGATGAATGGATGAACAATCTGCCTGTAAAAGAAGAACATCACAAAATTGACAACCCGGTATGCGAAATATGCGGCGCCGAAATGGAAGAACTGACTCCCGAAAAGGCTTACGATGAACTTATATTTACGCCGCCAAAATATCATATCCGCAGGCATATAGTACATAAGTACAAGTGTCCCGAGTGCGGAGAAAAGCCCGAAGAAAGGGACGAACCTTGTCATATCATCCGTGCGCCATATCCTCACGCTATGATCCCGGGAAGCTATTGCTCTCCCGAACTTCTGGCTCATATCATCTACGAAAAATATGCAAAGTCAGTACCTCTGCACCGTCAGGAAAAGGACTTTAATTCCAAAAACATACCTCTGCTCAAAGCGACTATGTCTAATTGGGTAGGCACTGCTGCCGAAAAATGGTGTTTGCCGATTGTGGAGAAAATGCATGAGACGCTTATCGCAGGGCAGATGATCCATGCCGATGAAACGACCGTTCAGGTGCTTCACGAGGAAGGCCGAAAGCCTACCACGACATCAAGAATGTGGGTCTACTGCAACGGCAAAATGAATGACAGGAGCATCATCATTTTCGATTATCAGCCGACACGAAAGGGTGAGCACGCCTCGAATTTCCTGAAAGGATTTATCGGCTATCTTATCTGTGACGGATACGATGCCTACAATGCAGTCGAGGGTGCTAAGCGATGCGGCTGTATGACTCATGCAAGGCGTGGTTTTATTCAGGCTCTTCCGAACGACCAAAAGCTGCACAGCACTTCTGTTGCGGCAAAGGCAGTAGAATATTTCAACAAGATATATCACGAAGAAAATCTGCTTGCCGACAGCTCCACAGAATACAGATATAAACAGCGCCTTGTGAAGGTAAAGCCTTTGCTTGACGAGTTTTTTGCGTGGCTTGAAAATGTTCAGGTCAGTGGTAAGGGCAAGCTGACAGATGCAGTAAGATATGCGTTGAATGAACGGAAATATCTTTACACGTTTCTTGAAAACGGAGACGTGCCTATCGACAACAACAGAGCCGAAAACGCAATAAGACCGTTTGCGTTAGGCCGAAAAAATTGGCTGTTTTCAAATACAGCAAACGGAGCCAGATCAAGTGCAACGCTGTATTCGATCATTTCAACTGCACAGGCGAACGGTGTTGATGCTGAGAAATACCTGACCGAGCTGTTTTCACAGCCTGCGGGAACGATATTATTACCATGGAGGGAAGAAAATGAAACTTAGTAATGAAGATGCAAAGCTGTTTTATGAACTGTTTTTTCCACTGCTTGACTATGTGAACAGAGAATATCATATACTTCCTGAGGAAGATTATTTCGGGCAAGGAATGATCGACCCACAGGATGCTGCGGAGGTTGCCCACTTTTTATGGGAACGGACATGGATCATTGATGATTATCTTGAGCGATCGGATCTGCCCGAATAACACATGGAGATACTTAAAAGCTGGAAAGGGTGCATCACCGGCAGATTTATCATTGAGCGACATTTGAAAAAGGGATCGGTATTTATATCGATCGATGACAATTCTGTTTTTCTTGTAAACGGCATTGTCAGCAGTTGGGAGGAAATGCTGAGAAATGCACCGATGCCAACTTTGCTTGATGCAGCGCTTCTGCCATTTAAAAATGCGATCATTTCCGATGGCCTTGTATCTGTTATGCCGATCATATTCGGTCCGAACAGCAAAGCTGATTTCAAAGAAATATACATGGACGCAAAGAGAAATGGAGAAATCAAAGCCAGAATATGATGTTACAGCCGGGTGTTATCTGCCCGGCTGTTTGCTTTTATGATGCGGGGGGTTATACGCTTACCTTAAAATTCTACACTTTTTGTGTGAATATTCAAGGGGATCGTATAAATTTTTAATCTTTTCACATATATCTGTTTATAGTAGTTAATAATTTTACAGAGATTTATTATTGTTTAACAAATAATGTATCTTCATTCAATACGCTCCAGCTGTACCTGTCTCCTATTTCTTTTTTTCCTTTAAACTTTATGATCAACTTGGTTGCATTGTATTCTCCTTCAAGGTGGCAATATATATATCTATCATTATACTTATCAATTATAATATTACCATGTACAATTAATTCCTGATTTTCATCTGATTCATAACCTGCTTCTGATGCTTTGCGAAAAGTTTCATCGACCAAATAATGAGTATACTTGTCTTTTATATGGTTTTCAAACTTTGTTCCAAAAATCTTATTATCGGTTTTAGGATCTGGAATATAAGCACACAGTAATAATACTAAAATTACACTTAATGTTATTATAATTGTTTTTTTCATAATACACCTCGAAATAACTCACATTAATCCTATTGTATTTTTAATAAAAAGAGGACTGAATGTTTTTTTCAGTTTTCCATCACTATCCTTTATAGAGTATGAAGTAGTTTTATTGTATCCAATAGGATCATAATTACCACTTGATGCATCATCTCCAAACATTTTTTTAAAATCTACAACCGTCTTAATCGCAACATACGGCTTAAAGTAGTTACCGTTATTTGTGAAACTATAACTGCGAGTTGTATAATCATATAATTTCGTTTTCTTATTTAATTTACCGAGTGTTAAGGAATACTTCCAAGAAGTTCTATCACAACTGTAACCAAATTCCCACTTGCCTTTATACTTAACCCAAGTATATTTCATGGTTGTATTTAAACATACATCTGATAAACGGAGAAAGTTTGCACTAGTAGTATATAAATCGTGAGGTGAAGGTGTATAGTTGAAAAGGGTCTTAATGGCAACACTGAGTGTTTTACCTGCTACAGGGTGACCAGCGCAAGAAAGCAATGCAGACACTCCAGTACCAAATAAATTTTTCATTGCTGTATTTAATAATTTCTTTGCCCTTGTCGGATTGGTGCATTCTCCAATCAGATATATTCCGGGAGAGTAATTGCATCTCAGCTTTGGATTTTTAGTTGATACCTTATCACTTACACTTAATGAATAGTACTGATATGATTTTCCATTATATGTATATGTAGAAGAAGTACGTATTACATCATACATTTTATCAATACCATTGCAAGGATGAAAGTCAGATTTAGCTTTTTTTATTACGTTTTTAGTGAAAATAGGATGTGTTTGTTTGTCAAATAATTCGGAGATTTCCTGATTACTTAATAATATATTTTTTTCTTCCAATGAATCTCTTAGATATTGATACTCATTTATTATATTGAGATTCTCTGGATCGTCCTTTAATTCTTCAACCTTTTCATAATAATCTTCAATTAGTTTATCGGTATCTTGCTGATATGATTGCTCTAATTGATAAAAAGATGAAAAAACATCTGTGCTTTCTGATATAATTACATTTTCTCCATCTAATAAAATACCAGATGCGATTATGAATCCTTTAAAGTTGATCTCTTTGGAATTAATTTCAACATAACCATTTGGCGCAAAAATAATACCAGAGTAGTTGAATTCATCTGAATTAAAAGTTATATTTCCATTTTTTGAAGCAATAATTTGCGCATCGTCTTGTTGAGATATAATCGATGAAGCATCAATCATGATCTGGTTATCAGAATATATGTTGCCATTAAGCTTAAAATCATTAGCACAGCAATTTACGTTTGAAAAATATCCATCTTCATCAATGGTATATGAATCGGTGGTCATTTCCAATTTGTTGCTTTGGGTATTGTTATAATCAGAAAATAACGCATTTAACGAATCATAAATAAAATCATTATCGTTTTCTGTTTTATTTCCTATTTCTTTTCTTATATTTGATGAAATATAAATTTTATTGGCTGAAGAAATATTTCCACTACATTCAAAATAATTGGATTTTATAGTTATATTATTATCTTTTCCAATAGAATTTAGTACAAATGGAGTTGCAACACTATTATCATCTATATCTAATGAATTATTAACATCTACCGTGACATTAGCATCTTTAGGGTCAATGACAATTGTATTGCTTTCAACTATCCTATCACCGTAATTACAAGCGATTTTAATATATTTTCTTTTATTAAAAGAATTAACTGCATATGAATAGGAGTTCCTGTCATAGACTTCATCCACTAAATTAAATATCTCATTATCTTCTGACTCCAGAATATCATAAACAGCATTTACATTAGATTCCCATTCAATATCTATGGATGAGTTTTTATAATCACATGCTGCAAATAATTCAATGGTTGGAGTAATATCTTCATTCATGCCATCACTTTCAGATTTACTATTAACGAAGTCGATAAACTCATTATTAGTATTTATATTGACGGTAGAAGAATTAAAACAAATCTTTTGGGCGATTACAATTGTATTATTAAGATTTACATTGTCAGAATTGAATATTACTGAGCCATTAGGAGCATATATTAATCCTGTAATGTTAGTGTTATTTGATGTGAAATTTATATCTCCATTTTTAGAGTATAGAACTATGTCATTATTAGTACTTGTATTTCCTTCAACCGTAATTTCATCTGTTGACATAATACTTTTATTTAGAAGTATATTTCCTTCTAATCTAATCTCACCATCACATATGATAGGCGTGTTAACAGATATGTTTGTGTCAACCCAAGTATAATCTTCTGAATAATTATCAGATCCTTCATTGAAAAATCTGTCTGAGATTTTATTGTTCAAATCTGGTATGTCTTTTTCAACGGATTCAAAAATATTATTAATAGTACAATTTGATATTACATCACCATTTGTACAAATACTTCCATTTAAATTAAATGTAGATGAAGAAATATTAACAGCGTCTTCTTCAAAACTTCCTGCAAATAACGCATAGGAATACATATTGTTACATGATGATTCAATTGCAACTACAGGTATTAATCCTGATATATTAAACATTATAGCGGATGAAATAATACCGGCTGTAAATCTTTGAAACATTGTTTTCATTTTATTCTCCCTAAATTATGATGTGCTGACTTAATGTCTAAATCATGCCAGCCAATTTTATTGTATCATTTGTTGTTGAAAATTCTTATAGTAATCAATTTTTCTGCATTTTTTCTTTAATGAAATATAGCCAACTTAAAATTCTGAATATTATTCCTATGTTAACCTCCCTCATTATTCAAGATTTAATTCCTAAATGATTATTTATTATCACAACCCGTCTCAGTAGTGTATATAATAACACTTTAGAATAATTATTACTACCCACAGCGTTTTTCTCAGACCAGAGAACTGGAAACACACGTTACTATGAGCAATAGCTGCAACTTAGTCAAAACCATTCGCAGCAATGCTTTGAGGTACTGCATTGCTTGTTAACGTTAGCGAAAGTGCTGTTATAAGAGCAACATTTTTCTTTGAACTTTTTATAATTGACCATTCCGTTCTTTGAATTTTTGCTTTTAAAAGGGTAGTTATTGTTATTGAATTCCTCAAAAGACACTTGATAAGTGTAGCATGTTTTTGTTATTATATCAAGACTGATTTTTTAATGTTTTGTGTAATATTTAAAATAAGTCAATGTAAGATTGTATTAGGGAATATTCGCTATTATAACAGTGTTGAGAAAAATGCCGTCATAGTACTATTATGGCGGGATCAGCCTGTCTCCAAACTCTATATCCAACGCGAATAACAATTCAAGCATATTTCCGTCTAAATTCTTTCGTTCTTCTGTTTAAAAAATATTTATTCTAAAATAAAAAAATAATTTAATTTGCGAAGCCCTTAAAACCGCGCGTTTTCGGACAATATCAACCACATATATTTATTAATATGACATTTACAAAACTTTAATAAAAGATTTTTTGAAAAATAAAATTCCCAAAAAGCCCGAAAATAAGCCATTTGAGCAAAATTCGTTTTTAAAAGAAGCCAAAAAACAAGAAAGAAATAGTTTTTTTCGTTTTTATTTTTCTAAGTTTTCTGCTATAATACTCGTAGTGATAATAATTGATAACTTGGAGTCTAGTGATCATCAAAAATAACCTTATGAAATACCTATCGAAATACATAATGAAGAAAATAACAGATACTTTTCCATGACTTAATACGATTTAAACTTTCAGATCAACTAACAGATTAAATACAAAGTATTTGTAATAGTAAGCATCATACCCAAAAACAAACAACTCTATGAAGGTTAAAGATGATCTAATTATGCCGGACTCGGAATAAACTGAGTCCGGTTTTTTATTTGTAGAAGCTAGAATATTCGTTTTTATTATTTAAACACATAATTGTTTTTATTTTTTCAAAAAAAACAATTATAATATCAAAAGGAAACCGCCGGAATTGCCCTAGGGGAGCAAAACACAACATGGCACAAAATGAATATTTTGTGCCATAAAGAGGAGTGACCTGCCGTGAAAGAAAGCTATAAGAACGATTGCCCTTATTATCTTGAGGATTTTTTGATAAATTTAAGTGTAATAAAAAATCGTGGTGATCTTACTTCAAGTGAATATTATCTTGATATAAGAACATTTTTAAGATACTTAAAGGTAAAGAATAAAATGGTTTCAGCTGAGACCAAGTTCAATGACATCACTATAAGCGATGTTCCTATAGAAATGATAGAAAACTTTACTAAAAAAGATGCTTACCTTTATATGGTATGGCTCAAGGATGAAAGACAGAATGGAGCTTCCGCCAGAGCAAGAAAAACTACCTCACTGAAACAGTTCTATGATTACCTGGCTAATAAAGCCCAACTGATACCTAAGGATAATATGGTTTCTCTGGAAGTTCCGCACGTAAAAAGGGCCTTGCCTAAATACCTTTCACTTGACGAAGTCCAGAAGCTGCTTTCTTCCATCCGTACCAAAAACACTGAAAGAGATTATTGTATAATAACTCTGTTTTTGAATTGCGGAATGAGACTTTCTGAATTATGCGGTATAAATATAAATGATATAAGTTTTGAAAACAAGACTTTAAGGCTGATGGGTAAAGGAAAAAAAGAAAGAATAATAACCCTGAATAACAATTGTCTTGATGCTATTGAAAAATATCTTCCATACAGGAAAAATTACGAGATGGCACAAAATGAAAAAGCCTTGTTCTTGTCTTCCAGAAAGAACAGACTATCTAGACGGAGAGTTCAAAAGATAATTGAAGAATGCATAATGGATGCAGGCTTAAAAAATACGGGTGTAACTACTCACAAGCTCAGACATACAGCTGCTACTCTGATGTATAATAATAATGGCGGAGATATTCTTGCTGTAAAAGAGATCCTTGGTCATGAAAGTACGGCAACAACAGAAATTTACACTCATCTCGGATCAGAAAAAATGAAAAATACTATGGATGTTATGGAAGATCTTCTAAAGAAAAAAGATTGAGCACTTCCCTGCTTTTATGGTTCAGTTCTGGTTTGTATCGGGCTTTTTTAGTCTATCCAGAATTTTAGTAAACCTTGAAGCAGTGTGTAATAAAAGAGACACTATACTCTTTTATTACACTGGTTTTCGTTTACACACAATTCGGGAACCTATTTATTGTTACACTTTAATGCTACTCAAATCTTTGTAGAACAATTGCGTTCGTATGGCTTGTATATTGATCGTGAAAAAGAAATGATTGCAAGTATAGAAAAGCTTATGAGTGATTTTTCCACTAATTTTGATAATAGATTTATCCCTAAGACACTATTAATTAAGAGAAGTGGTGCTATTGCTTTACTGTGCGATGATGTCAAAAATCCTGATGAAGGAATTGCAATTTGTCTGTTCCCAGAAAAGTGTGTTATATCTCAAGATGATTATCTGTAATAGTTATTGGTAGATGTAGATCTAAAGGAGTTTTTGTCGACCACCAAATCGTTTTTTAACAAATTTGCGACACATGACGTGTTTACGAACTTTACTCTGTAAATCCACAACAAGTTGCTGTGAATTTAGATACTGACGTCCAAGACTCACTCTCAAACCTCTCGTTTCAAGGGATTTGTTGTCAGTATGACATCAAATGCTGGCTTCCGAGACACGTTGAGTGCATAGTTCTGCTGTTAAGAGGGAAATCCTAAAATAGCGTATTTACGCGATTTATAGGCATCACCCTTTTTCGATAATAGCAGTTTTACCCACTCAAAATTTGTATGAGGAAACAGGTAAAAGGGCAAAAACACGTACACGGCGCGTTTGACAATCAATCTGCACACTTTGATTTTTGACAACTATAGGAATAATTAGAATACTTATTATATATACTATAATCATCGAATTTTCATGATCAGAATCAAATAATAGCACAAAATTTCCTAATTTTAAATTTTAATATTGACTTTTGAAGACTTATGCGTTATAATAGAACTGAAAGGAGTATTGTTATGAAAAAGGAGAAAACTAGAATCATAAGCATTTCCATTGAAAATATTAAAAATGTTTCTAAAGGCTCGGTGCTTTTAAATAATATAAAAGAGGATTCCATGGGTGCAAGTGTAATTGGCGTTTACGGACAAAATGGTTCAGGTAAAACTGCACTTATATGGGCTATTGGTTTTATAAAGGATGCTATTTCTGGAGCCATTCTGCCTATGGACTCACATTATTATATACGCCAAAAATCAGAACGAACACTTATTCAGGTGAAATTTGAAATAACAATACTTGAAAGAATATACGATGTATATTATGGCATTTCATTTGGCACAACAAACGATAGAATTCAGATACTTTCTGAAAGCATCGACTATAGTGCTAAAGCAACTGAATCATTACCAAGAATAAACAAAACACGAATTATTGGTATTGATTATCCAATGAACTCTACGGGTCTTGATGAATGCTTTTATATCCCCGATACTCGTATTGATGAAATGGCAAGAATAAATAAGCCTGTTCGTCAAAAGCTGCTTGTTCTTCAAGCGTTGGCAAACGAAAAAATGACATCTTTCATTTTTAATGACAAAATGATGGAACTTTTAAAGGCATCATTTACTAATGATATCTTCTTTAAAATATTAGATGAACTCCGCTTTTTTGCACGAATGAATCTTTTTGTGCTTAATAAAAACTCGGAATCATCATATAATATGAATCTTCTTCCGTTAAGTATGCGATTGAGCACACAGAATACTATCTCAAAGTCAGATGCAATTCCAGTTGGGCTCGGTCAAAATAGTGCTTCGGCTGATGCCTTTAGAACCATTCAAAGTATAATTGCGCAAATTGATCTTTTAATCGGCAATATTGTGCCTGGTCTAAAAATTGACATAATCAATAAGACATCACAATTTAATGAAAGGGCAGAAGAAGAGCTGGTATTTGAATTAGCATCTAATCGCAATGGCATCATTACACCTTTAAGATATGAATCCGAAGGAATCAAGAAGATACTATGTATTTTGAGTTCATTGATAGCAATGTACAATGATAGTTCAATATTTGTTGCCATCGATGAAATGGATGCAGGGATCTTTGAGTATCTGTTAGGTGAAATACTTGAAACAATCAAATCTACAGGAAAAGGACAGCTTTTATTCACATCCCATAATATGCGACCTTTGGAAGTGCTGGATAATTCAAGTATTTATTTCACAACGACTAATCCTAATAATAAATATATTAAATTTACTGGAATCAAAAACAATAATAACCTGAGAACCACTTTATTGAGAACAATAGATTTAGGCGGACAAAAAGAATCAATTTATGAAAATACAAGTACCTACCAAATTGGAAAGGCATTTAGGAAAGCAGGGGTGCTTGTAAGTGACTGAGAGCAAAATTATTTTATTTATTGTTGAGGGAATGAGCGATGAAGTAGCACTTGCCCCTGCGCTTGAACAAATTATTACAAGCAATACAGTCAAATTCAAAGTAATGAGGTCAGATATTACCTGTGATTTTTCTTCTACAGTTAGCAATATTGAACGTAGGATTAAAAAATTAGGCGTAAAAAAGTTCCTTGATGAAAACGCTCAGTTTAACGAAAATGACATTTGCGCAGTAATTCATATTGTCGATTTAGATGGGGCATTTGCACCAGATTCGATTGTTATTGAAGATAACACCATAGACAAAGCGCAATATCATGACGATTCCATTGTATGTAAGGATCGAAATCTTTTTTTACAAACAAAGAATAATAAGGAACTTATCCTGTTACATTTATGCACTTTAAAAGAGATAGCCATTCCTCATGGAATTAAAGTACCATATTCTATTTATTATATGTCATGTAATCTGGATCACGTTCTTCACGATAAGAGAAATTCAACAGTTGAAGAAAAGAAAAATAATAGTTTAGATTTTTCTGATAAATATGATGACCCACTATTATTTGAAAAGTTCTTTAATGAAGGAGACATTAAAATCAATGGAACATATGAGGAAACATGGAAATACGTTCAACAAGGATTAAACTCTTTATTGAGAGGATCAAATTTCTGGATTTGTATTAATAATCATAAGAGTTAATATGATTACTCCCGCACCACTGAATGACCAGTGATGCGGGGCTTGCTCTATCCTATTCATTTTCAACGACCATTCTTGCGCCCGACTTGAATTGGAATTCCAGATAAGTCTCGCCTATCTTTCCATTTACCACTACCATCTTTATAGTGGTAATGCTGGCTACCTGCCAGAACATTGTTTGAAGTGTATGATTCCTTGGAGTTTTTTCTATATCTTTTTTTATTTCCCTAAAATAATACTTTTCTCGCCTAAAAAGGCGGGATTTTTTCATATGAACAACCTTTTACTTACGAATATAAGCTATATCGATGCCAAAACACTGTGCTCCGACAAGCCATCCCGTAGATAATACCTCATATTCTAAAAGATCAGCAGGTACTCCATCTAATCTTCCGTGGTAATATTCCTCCACAAGACAATCACAATCATCATCCGGATTTCTTCCTTCAATTTTCACAATAGTGTCAGGCTCATTTTCTTTCACAAAATCGCTTATTTTAGCCATATAATCATTCCTTTATTTTAATATACTGTCTTTAATAAGTCTGAGGTTTTTGGTGTTCCAATCCCACGTGGGACCCTTTTTTTCGTTTTCTTCGATTTGAATATCAAGTTTCTGGATAACATCACAAAGAGAGGCAACTGATTTATATTCAGTTGCTGAATATCATCGACACTCTCACCGACAAGGGCGTTACCCTCGTCAGTCACAAGGAGAGCATTGATACCAACACGCCTACGGGCAAATTCATGTTGACCGTGTTTGCTGCCCTCTCGCAGTTGGAGCGTGAACAGCTCAGACAGCGACAGCGTGAGGAAATCGAGATTGCTAAGGCACAGGGCAAGTATACGGGACGGAAACCTATCCCGACTGACTGGACGAGGTTCGGGCAGCTCTATGGGGAATGGAGAGCCAAGCGCATCACGTGGCGTGACTTTATGCGTAAAATGGATATGTCGGCAAACACTTTTTACCGCCGTGTGCGTGAGTATGAAATTCGCAACGGCATCACCGAGCAGACCTCTGCTTGACGATAACCGTCGGGCGAACGGAAATGCCCCACAGCACCGTCCGATCCTGCGGAGCAGAAAACTAACCGCTGAAAAGAAAAAGCCCTCAGAAATGCTTGTAGAGCGTTTCCGAGAGCTTGCGGTTAGTGTTCTGTTCCATTTGGGTATGTGCCTATTGTGGTATGCTCCACAATTCCGATTATGACCCCAGTGGAACGGTTTTTGAGTGTGCCAGTAGGCTATGGTCTAAAAGCAGTAACGATAATCCATTTATTGTCATCATATTCTAAATATAACCTATTTGGCATCCCATCATACCCTATATCATAGTTGTAAGTTTCACCATTTTTTTTATAAGTTGCATGATATTCACATCCATAAAAAAATATAGCTTTATTCTTATGCCTTAGTACATCTGTTTCTTTAATAACAAATTGTTCATCTGTTATCTCATAATTATTTTCGGATAGAAAATCACGAGGATTTATATATGAAAAAGTATGGTCTGATATTATTCCTTGTAATTCCTCTGTCAGTGTTCCATTGTAATTTAAAGAATCGTTAACTACTTTATTACCTAAATTTTCTATCTCATCTTTATCTTTAGAATGCAGAATAAATCTAAGATCCCAAACATTTAAGTATTCAGCATCTGTTTTACTTGGCTGATTATCATCGTAGTATTTATTGTTCCAGTATACCGTTCGAGTAAAAATAAATAGTATTATGCCGAAAGATAAAGCTGCTATAATCATCACAGAGATTAGTATAACTCTTTTTCTCTTTGTCATAACGCATCACTCATTTGAACAATATAAACATAATCGTAAAGATAATCATTTGGATCTTCGGTATCTTCATCAGGAGTCATTATCTTATCTGAAAGCGGTGTCATACTTGCAGGATTTGAATGACCTGCATAGTATATTTCGGAATCATCGATTTTACTAATAATGGTTGCGTGAGTAACCTCTTTTTTGGGCTTATGAACATTATGGAAATATAGTGTATCCCCAACCTTTATTTCGAGATGATTTTGAACAAAATCTGATATTGAATCTCCACGATTAATTTTATAATATGCAATAGAATATGTTTCTTTAAAATATTTATATTGTGCTTCAGCATCAGTCCATTTTAGAGACCATTTTAATGATAAATCTTGGGCTCTATCTCCCCATACGGTAGTTATGTAATCAAATAGATTATTTTTCTTAACATACCATAAACTATTCATCTGCATTCCACCTGCATAAACACATTGTGAAACAAAATTAGCACAATCAGAATCGATTCGCGGGTATTCTGAATTAAAAGTATTATAATATTTCTGAGAGTATTCATATGCTGCATTTCTATCATAGATAGTATCAGAAAGATTTAATGGATATTTGTCTCTACCATCAAGTGCTCCATCATCATCTGTATCATCATCAAAAGCATTTGTGGCTGCAATCAATTCATGATAGTCATCTAATTCATCATCATCAGTATCCGGATCAGTTGGGTCACTTGTTGGTTTAAACTTAAAAATATTTATTGTTTCAAATTCCTCATCGAAAGTTTCGACCATTATCTTTTGAATGTACAAAGATTCATTTACTTCTTGACCGTCGGTCAAATCATCTCCATCGGAATCTGGCTTATTGGGATTTGTAAAAACCAATTTTCCGTTTGGGAGTGGAATACCTGAAATATACTCTATATCATTAGGAAGACCATCACCATCGCTGTCCTCCATCTCTCTAAAGTCAGTCATATTATTGTAAGCATAACTCTCGTATATTTTAGTAAGTCCCTCTGCTGTAGTTGCTGTAAGAGGTGTTCCACCTGTATCATTAGCGTATTGTTTTAACAGCTGGCTATTAGCCCCGGAACCAAGTGCAACTGTATGTATTCTTATTCCATTGTTTTTACAATATTTTATATTATCATCGGAAACATTTACATCTCCATCGGAAAGAAGGATAATATTTTTCTTTCCATAAACATGATTTAATTCATCAATAGCAATATCAATAGCACTGTTAGCATTCGTTCCTCCTCTATTGTAGAAGGAAGCCTTACCGCTTAATGTACGCTTATTATTTGTCATTTCGCACTCCTCAGATGCTGATGATTCGAAAGTAATAATACTTGCGTTGTCAAAAACAAACATTGACTCAACATAATTCTGTACTGCTATGTTTCTATAACAAGTTAATACACCATTATCGTCTTTAAAGCTTTTGTCATTGGTTGACATACTTCCGGAGCAATCAACGCATATTGCAGTATATGAAGGAATTGCAGAAAAAATAGCGGCGTAGGAATTATAGATTTTTCTCCAGTTATTAAACCATTCTGTTTTATCTACAACCATATACTTACTAAAATGTTCCGTTTCAATGGAAACAATAGAGTTTTCACTATCATAGAAGGTATCAAGTTCTACAAACTCTTTTTTCTTTTCATCATACCATAAAAACATCAGATTGTCAAACTCTGTATCGCCCAGCTTGCTCTGATCTATTTTAAAGCTCAAAGTAGCTTTTTTATATTCTGATGAAATTTTAATAGAGAAAGGTTCTCCAACAAGTCCCACAACATCTGTACACATTTTGTCTTTGTTCATGACACTTTTAATTTTTGCAGTCTTCTGAAGATTACCCGTACCCTCCATAGAAACGATAACTTCTGTTACAGCACAATCCTCGTTCTCTACCTTGTGGGTAAATGTCTGAGAACGTCTCTCTTCGCCGTCAAGTTCACCATCATCGTCAGTATCGGGATCGTTGGGGTCTGTACCGAAATATATCTCGTCATCATCATTCAGACCGTCCTTGTCGGTATCCATTTCGAGAGGATCAGTGTAATATTTATCACCCTCTTCGCCGTCTTTGAGGTTATCTCCGTCGGTATCATCAGCATAAGGTCTTGTGCCTATCTCATATTCACGACCGTTTGAAAGACCATCTTCATCGTAATCTTCATCGTAATCAGATACGCCATTATTGTCTGTATCGATTTTCAAAGGATCGGTTCCGAGAGAAAGTACTTCATATCCATCAGGCAGAAGATCTCCGTCAGTATCAGCCTCATAAGGCTTTGTACCTATTTCCTTTTCTATAATGTTTGGCAGACCGTCTTTGTCTGTATCAGCAAGATACTTCCAATCAGCAAAAGTCCAGCTTAGTTCTTCGGTTTCAGTACCTACAAATTCTGCCCATGTGTTGCTGTAATTGATGTTAGCACCATAGCGGCTGCTAATAACAACATTCTGTGCGATTATGATACCGTTCAGATTAAAATTGTCACAGTCGATGGTAACTGTACCAAATGGCGCATAGATCAGACCGTTCATTGAAGCTTGGCTTTCATCGATCTTTATATCACCGAATTTGGAATAGATCACAGCATTGTTGCCGTTGAGATTTCCGCCGCTTAGAGTAACATCGGAAACCGCACCGATTGCGGTATTCAGAGCCATATTGCCATTATATGACATCTTGCCTGTAACATATACAGGCGAATTTAGGTTGATGTTCATCTCTGACAGAGTGTAATCATTATCAAAGTTCCTGCCATTATTGAACCAGCCGGTCATCAGCTTGTTGTGGATATAGATCATATCCCTGCTGATATCGAAAGCTTTAGCGCTGTCCTGTGCATCGGTGGCGTTTTCATCATCGGTGACTACCTCATCAACAGCAAGTGCTTCGTTCTCCAAAATAGTACCATTTACATTCGGATACTTTGCAGTTGTCGAATAAACACCGTTTGTACAAGCATTGCCATTGACCGTCAGATAATTAAGGTCAAGCTTAATGCCACCTAGTTCATCCGCAGCAAATATCGCATACGGATATGCTTCCTGCTTACTTGCAGAGTCAGCACTTGCAGGTAAAACTGCTGACATACTTGTTGTTATCATAGCTAATGATAACAGCCCGGAAACAATACGTTTCTGGTTTTTTGATCGTTTTTGATCCATTTTAACCCTCCTGAATAAATTTTCATGCCGAATTTGCATGGCGAATTACTTATAATTGATAACGCGCGAAAGTTAATATATCATGTTCATTATAGAATGTCAATAAATTAGTATACGATTTAGGATTATATACTTAATTATTGTTAATCAACCAAATTACCACATTATAGAATAGACAATTAACTCGATACGCAAAAGCAGTCACACTTCACTTATGGTTAAAACTAATCGATTTCGGTGTTTTAGAAAAAAAGCCAAAATTGAATCAAAATATGATCAATCAACAACAGTGATAGACAAATTCAACTCCATAAGATGAAAAACTCTGAGGTTCATTTTGTATCTCAGAGTTTTTATATGATTTTCCGTTTATTTCTTTTTTTGTTTTTGCAATGCTTTCTTTAACTTAGAATTTTCTTTTTGCAGATTTCTTATCTGCCGATTTTGCGCAGAGATAGTATTTTGATGCTTTATCACTTCATCTCTAAGCCTGACTATCTCCTTGAACTTTTCATCCAGCATAAGTCGGTATCTACGGCAAATACCCGCAAATTCCAGGCATATTTTGCTGTAGTTTTCATTCATTATCTGATACTGTTCCTAGGGAGAATTCACTTTGCCAAAGGCCCCGGTATATACGTTTTTCATATTACTCATAGTAAGTTTATTTCACCTTATGTATCGTCACGACGTTCTCATATTCTGCGTTTACGATCACCGGGGAGACCCTTTTTACAGTAAGCTGTCGTTCTCCCGATTTGCTGCCAGTGCAAAAGTGATTAATGTGTTTTCTCATTGCGTGAGTTCATTTTCGACTATGAGAACCTTGTCTTGTAGATCCGGCAGATTTCTTTGATTTCATCTACCAAATTACTCCTCATTGTATAATCCTTCATGCGTAAGGAAGTAATCTATCAACTTGATTGTATACTCGTGACAGTTGCTTTTTCCTCCGTCCCAATTCTCGATAGTTCTCTTGGGAATCCCGAGGAGCTTTGCGAACTGGGCTTGGGATAGCCCTGTTTTCGCACGCATTTCCTTTACGGTCATAATATCACATCCTTTAAAAGCCATATACCATTCCGTAAAACGACGTTTTCTTGATTACATTATACCACCATCTTGGTGACGCATCAAGCACTTTACCACCATTATAGTGAGCTTTGGATACTTGCACAAAACTAAATCCAGATTTCATGCAATTTGACATTTTGATACAATAGCCATTGCAAAACAGAGAATGTGAAATTGTCATTTGTGCTGATGCCGAATTGTGTAGAACATTTAGAAATTATTTAGCTAAACAAAGCATTTTTGGCGGTATCCGAACGGTATGCTGAAAATGGCTGTACTGTATCTCCCCGACGGAAAGAACAAGAGAATGATCGTATTTGACACCTCAGGCAATGTGATCTCGGAAATAGAGGACAGAACTTACACCGCTGCAAAACATTAACGACCATAACACAAAGATACTTCTGACTATAGATAACGATCCGCCTGTATCATATAATGGGATCAAACAGAAACTGGTTACTTGATAAATGATCTGTAAAGGAGTTCGTTTATATCAATATACTCATCTATAAAATATTATGATGTTGACATCTCTTTGGAATGATGTTATAATGAACAAAACTGACGGGGGTGAATTTATGAATATCATACATATGAAATATGCTGTCGAGGTGGCGAGGATAGGCTCGATAAACAAGGCGGCAGAGGAACTGCTGATAGCACAGCCAAACCTCAGCAGAAGCATAAAAGAGCTTGAAGCAGATCTGGGAATTACTATATTTTCAAGAACTTCCAAGGGTATGAACCTTACTTCCGAGGGCGAAGAGTTTATCGGATATGCACGCAAGATACTTGACCAGATAGACGATGTTGAGCGTATGTACCGTCAGGGCGTGCCGAAAAAGCAGAAATTTTCTATCTCTGTTCCCAGGGCCGGTTATATCTCGGAAGCCTTTGCTGAATTTTCACGAACGATCACAGGTGATTCGGCAGAGCTTTCCTATTATGAAACCAATGCTCACCGCGCTATAGATAATATCTTTACTTTAAAATACAAACTTGGTATAATCAGGTATGCCTCCGTATATGATAAGTATTTTAAACGCTTTCTTGAGGAAAAAGGTCTTGAATATGAACTCATAGCTGAGTTTTCGAATATGCTTGTAGCGAGCAGAGAGAGCAGTATAGCATCGCTTGATGAAGTGCATTTCGATAATCTCACGAATATGATCGAGATAGCCCATGCTGACCCTTATGTGCCGTCGCTGCCGCTTTCAAACGTTAAAAAGGAAGAGCTGCTTGACAGCATTGGCAGGAGAATATTCCTGTTCGAGAGGGGGAGCCAGTTCGATCTTTTATCTTTGAATCACGAGACTTATATGTGGGTGTCGCCTCTTCCTGACAGGATACTGGATATTTATGGTCTTGTGCAGAAAAAATGCATAGACAACAAGCGCCTGTACAAAGATGTTTTGATATATCGTAAAGGATATAACCTTACCGAACTTGACCACAGGTTCATAACAGCGCTAATCAAATCGAAGAGGGCTTATTTCACTAAAGATAGCTAAAATGACGTAAATACGAGTTTTAACACAGTTTTCTGTAAATTGGAAACTGTGTTTTTTTATTTGGTTGCGGTTATATCGATAAAGATAATATCGATATACTTTTTTGGTTATTCCGTTCAAATTAAAAAGATGTTATAATTGAATTATCGGAGGTGAGATAGTGAAAGGACCGATATTTTCCAAAGCAACGCTTGGTAGACTACCTGTATATCTGGATTATCTGAGGACAGGCGACCATGGCGAGAACATCTCTGCTGCTGAGATATCAAGGGCATTAGGGCTTGGTGGTGTTCAAGTGAGAAAAGACCTTAACGCAGTCAGCGGTACAGGCAGACCAAAGGTAGGCTACAAGACCACTGAACTTATCGCGGCACTTGAAGCTGTTCTCGGCAGAAAAGCAGCGACCCCTGTTGTTATTGTCGGTGCGGGAAAACTTGGCAAAGCACTGCTTGATTTCGAGGGGTTTGAAGAATACGGGATAAAGATCTCTGCGGCGTTTGATGTTGATAATAGCCTGCTGTGCGACAGGATACTCTCTATGGATACTTTTACCAACTACTGTCGGCTATATGATATCCATGCTGGAATAATCACAGTGCCTGCCGCCTGTGCGAAAGAAGTCTGCGGGATCATGATAAAGAGCGGGATAACTGCGATATGGAATTTTGCACAGATCGAGCTGGATGTCACGGATAATATAACGGTTTGTCAGGAGAATCTGGCGCTTTCACTGGCACATCTTACCATGAAACTCAGGAAATGATATGGAGGAAATTTCAATGGCAAAGAAAGAATACGAGATCGTTGACGGTGTTGAAAAGCTGGAAGCCGCCCTTGAAAGAGTAAGGGCAGCACAGAGAAAAATGGCAACATTTACTCAGGAGCAGGTAGACAGGATATTCTTAGCTGCTGCCACCGCAGCAAACCGCGCAAGAATAGATCTTGCTGAGCAGGCTGTTGCAGAAACGGGTATGGGTATCGTTGAGGACAAGGTCATCAAGAATCACTATGCCAGCGAATACATATACAACAAGTACCGCGATACCAAGACCTGCGGTGTTCTTGAAGAGGATAAATCAGCAGGCATAAAGAAGATAGCAGAGCCTATCGGCGTTATCGGAGCGGTAATACCTACTACCAATCCTACTTCCACTGCGATATTCAAGTCTCTTATCGCACTGAAGACCAGAAACGGTATCATCATCAGCCCTCACCCACGTGCAAAGGAGAGCACCATAGCAGCAGCAAAGGTTGTACTTGAAGCAGCTGTCGAAGCGGGCGCTCCAGAGGATATCATTGCATGGATAGACATACCCAGTCTTGAAATGACAAATATGCTGATGAAAGAAGTAGATATCATACTCGCTACCGGCGGTCCCGGAATGGTACACGCTGCATATTCCAGCGGTAAGCCTGCACTGGGCGTAGGTGCGGGAAATACTCCTGCTATCATTGATGAAAGTGCAGATATATTGCTTGCTGTAAACTCTATCATTCATTCCAAGACTTTCGATAACGGCATGATATGCGCTTCCGAGCAGAGCGTTATCGTACTTGACAGCATATACGATGCAGTAAAGACAGAGTTCGCTGCAAGGGGCTGTTACTTCCTCAAACCCGATGAACTGAACAAGGTAAGAAAGACCATCATCATAAACGGTGCGCTCAATGCGAAGATAGTTGGACAGTCTGCCGCTAAGATAGCTGAACTTGCAGGCGTGACAGTTCCCGAGGGTTCAAAGATACTTATAGGTGAAGTTGAGAGCGTTGATATCTCCGAGGAGTTCGCCCATGAGAAACTCTCTCCGGTACTTGCTATGTATAAGGCTTCCGATATTCAGGATGCTTTCGGCAAAGCAGAACATCTTATTGCTGACGGCGGATACGGACACACTGCTTCCATATATCTTGATGCGGTAAGGGAACAGGAAAAGCTTTCCGAGTTCGGTGAAAGAATGAAGACCTGCCGAATTCTTGTGAATACACCATCTTCTCAGGGCGGTATCGGTGACCTTTATAACTTCAAACTTGCGCCATCACTTACCCTCGGCTGCGGTTCATGGGGTGGAAACTCGGTAAGTGAGAATGTAGGAGTAAAGCATCTGCTCAATATAAAAACAGTTGCCGAAAGGAGAGAGAATATGCTTTGGTTCAGAGCGCCCGAGAAGGTATATTTCAAGAAAGGCTGCCTGCCTGTTGCTCTTGATGAACTGAAAAATGTGATGGGCAAGAAGAAAGCATTCATCGTTACTGACAGTTTTCTCTTCAAGAACGGATTCACTAAGCCTGTAACAGATAAGCTTGACGAAATGGGTATAGTACACGAGACATTCTCCGATGTTGCTCCCGATCCGACACTTGCCTGTGCTGTGGAGGGCGTAAAGGCTATCAGAAGTTTTGAGCCTGATGTGATCATTGCTATCGGCGGCGGTTCTGCTATGGATGCTGCTAAGATAATGTGGGTAATGTATGAGCATCCCGAAGCTGACTTTATGGATATGGCGATGCGTTTTGTTGATATCAGAAAAAGAATATACACATTCCCGAAAATGGGTGAAAAGGCATATTTCATATGCGTTCCTACTTCTTCCGGTACAGGTTCTGAGGTAACACCTTTTGCTGTTATCACCGATGACAAGACAGGTCACAAGTATCCTCTTGCAGATTACGAACTTATGCCAAATATTGCAATAGTTGATACCGATATGATGATGAGTGCTCCAAAGGGACTTACTGCTGCATCCGGTCTGGACTGCATGGTACACGACCTTGAAGCACTGGTATCAGTAATGGCTACACCGTTTACTGATGGTATCGCTCTCGAATCGCTGAAAATGACCTTTGATAATCTGCCCGAATGTGTTGAGAACGGTCAGACAGCTGTAAGGGCAAGAGAAAATATGGCTCATGCGGCTACTATGGCAGGTATGGCATTTGCTAATGCATTCCTGGGTATCGGTCACTCACTGGCACATAAGCTGGGTGCATATCACCACCTGCCTCACGGTATATGCTGTGCGTTGGTGATTAGCGAAGTTATAAGATTCAATGCTTCTGATGTTCCTGTTAAGATGGGTACATTCCCACAGTACGAATATCCTCAGGCTGCCGCTAAGTATGCTAGGATAGCAAGATATCTCGGTGTACAGGGCAGCGGCGACAATGAACTTGTCGAAGGTCTTATTGCAAAGATAGAAGAACTCAAAGAAGCTGTGGGCTGCAAGAAGACTATCGCTGAGTACGGTATCTCCGAGGAAGACTTCCTCGCTACTCTTGATAAGATGTCAAGAGATGCATTTGATGACCAGTGTACAGGTGCTAACCCCAGATATCCTCTCATCAGCGAGCTGAAGCAGATATATATGAACGTATACTACGGCAGAACTTTCACTGAGACTGAGAAGCCCGATGCTAGCCAGATAGACAGTTCTGAAAGCAGCAAGGATTTCAAGCAGGCATTCAACCGTGCAGCAAGCAGCGGCAAAAAAAGAGTATAAACGGAGGAACGGTATATGAATCTGGATCGTGTAATAGCTGTCAGAAATACCAAGACGGTGTATCGTGACGGTGATAAGTGTATAAAAGTATTCAATGATACTTACAAGAAGTCTGAAGTGCTCAACGAGGCATTGAATCAATCCATGGTTGAAGAAACAGGCATAAATATGCCACGCCTGAAAGAGGTTCTTATGATAGATGGCAAATGGTCTATCGTTTCTGAATATATAAACGGTAAGACCCTTGCACAGATGATGGAAGAAGAACCTGAAAAGAAGAGAGAGTACATCGAAAAGCTGGTAGATATCCAGCTTGATATACACTCCAGAACCTGTCCCATGCTGAGAAAGCTGAAAGACAAGATGAACAGTAAGATAAGTCAGACTGACCTCAATGCAACAACAAGATATGATCTTCATACACGCCTTGAAGGTATGCCCAAGCACTATAAGCTCTGCCACGGTGACTTCAATCCCTCAAATGTAATAATTACTGAGGATGGAACTCCCTATATCATCGACTGGGCACACGCTACACAGGGCAATGCTTCTGCTGATGCAGCAAGAACGTATCTCTGCTTCTGGCTGGACGGAGATATTGAGGGCGCAGATATGTATCTCGACATATTCTGCGAGAAGAGCAATACCGCCAAGCAATACGTTCAGAAGTGGATGCCTATCGTTGCGGCTTCGCAGTCGGTGAAGGGCAATGCTAAAGAGCGTGAGTTCCTGCTTTCTTGGGTAGATGTTGTAGATTATATGTAATATGTGAGGTGCTAGATATGAAGGTAACTGTATGTATTGGTTCTTCCTGCCATCTGAAAGGCTCGCGTCAGGTTGTCGAGCAGCTTCAGTATCTTATCGCAGAAGAAAAATTAGGTGACAAGATAAAGCTTGGCGGAACATTCTGCATGGGCAAATGTCAGCAGGGTGTATGTGTAACTGTTGATGATGTGTTCTACTCGGTAACTCCCGAAACGGTCGGAGAGTTCTTCGAGAAAGAGATCAAGCAGAAGGTATAGTAACCATGATCATTCAGATATGTGTCGGCTCATCATGTCATCTGAAAGGTTCGGAGGATATGATCGAGCTGCTGAAACAGGCGATAGCGACTCATGATCTTGAAAACGAAATTACACTTGCCGGCAGTTTCTGTGCGGGCAGATGTAATCGCGTGGGTGTGACTGTCACTGTAGACGATGAAGTATACACAGGTGTGACCCCCGAGGGGTTCACCGAGTTTTTTCAGAAAGCTGTAATGAACCGTATAGGAAAGTGAGTTGTCATCTATGAGCAGCTGTTTAACATTAAAAAAATCAAATTGTAAAAACTGCTATAAATGCATCAGACACTGCCCTGTAAAGTCCATAAGATTTTCGGGCAACCAGGCGCACATAATCGAACAGGAGTGCATATTGTGCGGTCAGTGCGTAGTAGTCTGTCCCCAGGATGCAAAGCAGATAGTTGATGAATCTGAAAAGGTAAGGGTACTTTTACAAAGCGGTTCTCCTGTAGTTGTGAGCCTTGCACCGTCATTCATTGCAAATTATCACGGGGCGGGCATAGAACAGATGCGTGATGCACTTAAAAAACTTGGTTTTTATGATGTTGAAGAAACAGCTGTAGGCGCGACCCATGTAAAGCGTGAATATGAGCGGATACTAAAAGAAGAAAACAGGGACGTTGTGATATCGTCCTGCTGCCATTCGGTAAACCTGCTGATACAGAAGTACTTCCCCGATCTTCTGCCCATGCTTGCTGATGTTATATCTCCGATGCAGGCGCACTGCGCAGATATCAAAAGGCGTATCCCCGATGCAAAGACTGTTTTCATAGGTCCGTGTGTTTCCAAAAAGGATGAAGCCCAGCATTATGGCGATACAGTCGATGCTGTGCTCACCTTTGAGGAACTTTCAGTCTGGCTGAAAGAAGAGAATATCGAGATAGAACGCAGTTTTTCTGCCGATGAACACAGCCGTGCAAGATTTTTCCCGACAGCGGGTGGTATACTCAAAACCATGGATTGCGATTTGCCTGATTACACATATATCGCGATAGACGGCATTGAAAAGTGCATATCCGTTCTGCGTGAGCTTGAAAAGGGAAGTATACATAAATGCTTCATTGAGATGTCAGCCTGCAACGGAAGCTGTATAGGCGGCCCTGTTATGGAGAATGCTCGGTATACTCCTATTGAAGACCAGATGCTGATAGCAGGATATGCAGGCTCAAAGGATTATGAAGTTGAACAGCCTGATATGCTGTACATGAAAAAGCAATTCTCCTTGATAGATCTCGGGCATGCACAGCCAACTGAATCGGAGATACGTCAGATACTGGCGCAGATGGGCAAGTTCGATACTTCCGATGAACTCAACTGCGGTTCCTGTGGATACAATACCTGCCGTGAGAAAGCGATAGCGATATATCAGGGCAAAGCAGATATATCCATGTGCCTGCCTTTCCTGAAAGACAAGGCAGAGAGTTTCTCGGATACCATAGTCAGGAATACTCCCAACGGTATCATAGTGCTTAACGATTCACTGGAGGTACAGCAGATAAACTCCGCTGCTATGGAGATGATGAATATACGTTACGCATCCGATGTTCTGGGAGATCAGGTGGTGCGGATACTCGACCCGAAGGTATTTATGGAAGTAAAGCGGACAGGCAAAGGAGTATATAACGAAAGGATATTCCTGACCGAATACCAGAGATATGCCGAGCGCACCATCGTGCTTGACCGCGAGAGCAAAATGCTCATATGTATCATGCGTGATGTTACCGATGAGGAGAACGCACGCAGTAAAAAGGAAGAGATAAGCCGCAATACTATCGAAGTGGCTGATAAGGTTATTGATAAGCAGATGAGGATAGTTCAGGAGATAGCGTCGCTTCTCGGAGAAACTACTGCTGAAACGAAGATAGCGCTATCAAAACTCAAGGAGTCGATACAGGATGAATAACTTGTGTGCGGATATCGGATTCAAAAGCATAAATCATGTAGGTGAACAGCTGTGCGGAGATCATATCGATATCGTTGAGAATGATGATTCCACAGTTATAGTTCTTGCAGATGGTCTTGGCAGCGGGGTGAAGGCTAGCATACTTTCCACCCTGACATCGAAAATAATCTCCACCATGCTTGCGGCGGGGCTTCCCCTTGAAGACTGCGTTTCGACTATCGCGGGCACACTGCCTATATGTTCGGTGAGGGGAGTTGCATACTCTACTTTCACGATAATCCACATCATAAATAATGAAACTGCTGTGCTTATACAGTATGATAATCCTCTGAGCATACTTATACGCAATGAAAAGGTGTACGACTATCCCAAGACGGAGATGAACATTGGCGGCAAGAAGATATACCGCTCTGAGATAAGGTTACAGGAGAATGATCTTATCATATCCATGAGCGACGGCTGTCCTCATGCAGGTATAGGTATGGCATATAATTTCGGATGGAAGCGAGAAGATATCGCGTCTTTTATGGAAATGCTGGCACCTGTGGGGTATACAGCAAAAACTCTATCAACTATACTTGTGGATGAGTGCGACAATCTATACGGACATGAGCCGGGTGATGATACTACTGCCTGCGTTATCCGTATACGCCGCCGCGTTCCGATGAATATACTATTTGGCCCGCCCTCAAACAAAGACGATTGTGACAGGATGATGAGTCTGTTTTTCTCGAAAGAGGGCAAGCATATAATCTGCGGTGGAACGACCTCGACCATAGCTTCCCAGTGGCTGAAAAAACCGCTGGTGGCAAGTCTTAGCTTTGAACACAGCGACGTACCACCCATTGCGACTATTGAGGGTGTTGACCTAGTGACTGAGGGTGTTATCACAGTCAACCGCGTGCTTGAATATGCAAAAGATCATATCGGCGAAAATCTGTTATACGAAAAATGGAGTCACGGCAGAGACGGAGCGTCTCTTATCAGCAGGATGCTTTTTGAGGAAGCTACCGATATTAATTTCTATGTTGGCAGGGCTATAAATCCTGCGCATCAGAATCCCGATCTGCCGATAAATTTCAACATCAAGATGAACCTTGTGCAGGAACTCTCAAAGGCTCTGGGCAAGATGGGAAAACGCATCAAGGTCAGCTATTTTTAAGGGTGTGAACAGATAAATGAAAAACAAGAGAGTATTTGATACCAAGGTACAATATCTGAAATATAAGGTCCTGCGAGAGGTCGCAAGAGAGGCGTGGGATGATAAGCTGCTTGAAGATCTTCTGGATATCCCGAAGAAAATAGTATCAGGCAAGACTCCTACTATGCGCTGCTGTGTTTATAAAGAAAGAGCCATAATCGCCGAGCGTGTAAAGATGGCTATGGGCGGCGATAAGGAAAATCCCAATGTCATCGAAGTTATTGATATCGCCTGCGACGAATGTCCTGCGGCAGGATATGAGGTCACGGATTCATGCCGCGGCTGTCTTGCCCACCGTTGCGAGGATGTATGTCCCAGAGGGGCTATCTCCTTTGATCACAACCATGTGGCACATATCGACAAAAGCAAGTGTATAGAATGCGGCAGATGTTCCAAAGTCTGTCCCTATTCGGCGATAACCAACCGTGTGCGTCCATGTCAGAATGCATGTAAGATCAAGGCGATAAGCATAAATGAAGACAGCGTTGCAGCTATCGATAACAAGAAATGTATATCATGCGGTGCCTGCGTATACCAGTGTCCATTCGGAGCTATAACCGATAAATCTTTTATCCTCGATGTTATCGACATGATAAAGAAAAACAGCCGCGATAAGAAGTCGAAACTTTATGCGGTAGTTGCGCCCTCGATATCCAGCCAGTTCACATACGCGAAGCTGGAACAGGTGGTATCAGGGCTGAAAAAGCTCGGATTCCATGCGGTAGTAGAAGCTGCACTTGGCGCTGATATGGTAGCATATTCCGAATCAAGAGAACTGGTAGAAAAAGGCTTTCTGACCAGTTCCTGCTGTCCTGCGTTTGTGGCATATGTTAAGTCTGCTTTTCCTGAACTTACAGAGCATATATCGCACAATGCATCACCGATGGCTGCGATTGCGAAATATATTAAGGAGATAGAGCCGTCTGCAAAGGTGGTATTCATAGGTCCGTGTACCGCTAAAAAAGCAGAAGCTCAGCTGAAGGATGTCAGAGCCTATGTTGATTCAGTGCTGACTTTTGAAGAACTCCAGGCACTTTTTGACAGCCGCGATCTTGACATTACACAGCTTGAAGAAGAAGCACTTGACAATGCTTCCTACTTTGGAAGAATTTTTGCACGCAGCGGCGGTCTATCTGATGCGGTCGCAGAGGCGATCAAAGAACAGAGGATAGAGGACTTTGAACTCCTGCCATGTTCCTGTGATGGAATTGAAGAGTGCCGAGCAGCACTGATGAAGAAAAAACGCGGTGTGCTCAATGAGAATTTCATCGAAGGTATGGCTTGCATCGGCGGCTGTATAGGCGGCGCGGGCTGTCTTACTCACGGTGAGAAGAACAAAGCTCAGGTTGATGCTTACGGCAGAGAAGCTCTGGAAAAGACGATCTCTGATGCTATCTCGGTGCTTAAAATGTGACTTATTGTTTTTGCATAACTGATATATAATGAGAAAAGACATCTCGTTTATACTGAACGGTGATGCCTTTTTTCTTTGTATTAATTAGTCTCTCCTCAATTCAAATAAAACCCTCGTAGTATCGACAAAAGCGATAAAACATGGTATAATAGAAGTGCAAGTAAAAAGCCTGAAAACGAGCAAAAAGCTTGCACTTTGGAGGATGCCATGTATAAGTTCAAGAGAGAAAAGCAGATTTCATTTACCGATTTCTATCAGCCGCTGGGAATGCAAATGAACCCGGATAACCGCTGGGTGAATAAAGCAGCAATGATTCCGTAGGAAACGATCGAGGCTGAGTATGCGAAGCTGTTCCCGAGCCATACCGGTATGCCTGCAAAGCCCCTGCGCATGGCACTCGGTTCGCTGCTGATTCAGAAGCAATATCACTATCCTGATGAGAAACTGGTCGAACAGATCAGAGAAAACCCGTATTATCAGTATTTCATCGGTCTGCCCGGATATGAAGACAAGATTCCATTTGTGCCGTCTCTGCTTGTTGAATTTCGCAAAGGCCCCGGTATATACGTTTTTCATATCACTCATAGTAAGTTTATTTCACCTTATGTATCGTCACGACGTTCTCATATTCTGCATTTACGATTACTGAATTTATACTATTTTAAGCTTTATTCTAGGTTAGTACTTCGGACGAAAATTTAAACTATTTCAAAACGGATCTTAATAGCTTCCCAATAGTACGTAGCATATTCCTTATTATTGAAAATCTGGTCGGGATTACAATAGCTGCTCGGCAGTTCCGTTTTATATCCATCCTTATTCGTATAGGTTTCACCATCATCTTCTTGATTACATTATACCACCATCTTGGTGACACATCAAGCACTTTACCACCATTATAGTGAGTTTTGGATACTTGCACAAAACTAAATCCAGATTTCATGCAATATATATCAAGCAGTGTTTGCATCAGGTAAAGATAATTGCTTTGAGTTTCCTAAAAAATAAGAGCCCACCACATTGGCTAATGTGACAGACTCTTGGGTTAAAATGAAACAAATATAGTATACCATAATCACAAAAGCTTGTCAACCCTTAGAAAATACGTTATCTTTTTTCTCAATATTTTTCTCATAGAATACTCCAAAAGCTTTTCTATATATAATTTTTATCAGCCGCAATATTCTGCTATAATTTTAATATAAAAACAAAAACTTCAATCCGATGGATTCCATATATATTATAGCAGATTTATTTAAGAATAAAAAATTATATATACTTAAAAGTTTTGCTGTGATTGTGTCACGCGTGACACAATCAGAATTCAATTTTTCTTTTTATGAGGTTTAAGATGCAGAAAGACAGCTAATCTTACTCACCTAGCTGTCTTTCACTTAAGAATTATAGTATCTGACATTCTTAAGTGAGGCTTACAGTTTACAAGACGAAGTATATGATCAGGACTTCCTGTATTTAGTAGTTCTTACGATATAGTATTACAATGAATATACATACCTCGACCATGCACAACAGAATGTCTAGAAATGCCGCCTAACTCATGACTAAAGTCACGAGCGTGCGGCGGCAAAATCGTCAAAAATGGCGTATTTACGCCGTTTTGTGAAAAGCTCGATTTTCAATCGGTTCTATGAGGGGGTTCAACAGGTTCAGTGAGGGGTATATAAAACCTCGATTTTACGCCGTTTTCAAGCATCTTACATAATAGAAAAAACCGCCGTTCAGGTTCGTACCCTGACGGCGGTTTTGTGGTTTACAGGTCTTTTTCTTCATCGAATGTTCCGGCTTTCAGAAACTCTCTGAGCAAAAATGTGCAAAAATATGGAAATGTGTAGATATGATCGCTGTAGCCGATATTGCCGTTTATCATTTTAACACCAAAGCGTATGTCAGCATATTTTTCCGAACTGATCAGTGTCCGCAGGGACTTTGCTCTGCCGTTCTGTGATTTCACTTCAACAGGAACAAGAGAATTGCTTGTTCTCAGAAAGAAATCCTGTTCGAGCGTAGAGTCATCACGCTTGTAATAACACAGCTCACAGCCGCTTTTTACCAGTGCTTCACCAACCATATTTTCATAAAGAGCGCCTTTGTAAACGCCTAAATTTTTGTTGGCACGAAGGTCGTCCTGTGCTTCATCATCAAGCATTGCTACAAGCAGTCCGCTGTCTGAAAAATACAGCTTGAATTTATCAGGATCAATGTTGCCCTTCAGCGGCAGTTCAGGAAAATTCATACAATTACATACATTAACGATCCCTGCGTCGGTGAGCCATTCAATACAACCTCTGTATGTGTGAAAGCGTGCTCCGGAAGCGACTTTTGAGATTTGGAATTTCTTATTCTCTTTTGCAAGCTGCGGTGCTATGCTATTGAAGACATTGATGATCCTGGTCTGGTCTACACCGTCTGCATATTTTCTGATATCTTCTTTATAGTCCTCTATCAGCTGTCTTTGCGTATCGAGAGAGCCTTCAAAAATACCGCTCTCGATATACTGCTTCACAACGGCTGGCATACCCCCGAGTACACAATAGTCAAGAAACAATGAACGGTACACTGCCATTTCCGGCTCGCTGAACGGTCTCAGCTCCAGCATAGCACCGAGCAGATCGTCATGCAGCGAAGCATCATATCCTTTTGCCCACAGGAATTCTTCAAAGTCAAGCGAGTACATGATATAGTCTTTTTTGTAGCCTACACTGTTGCTTTCTATCCTGCGGTAATTGATGCCCAGCATCGAACCGCTGCATATCACATCAAAGCGTCCGTCTTGTTTGAAGAATTTCAGACTTGTGGCAATATCGGGAAAGTGCTGTATCTCATCGAAGAAGAGCAACGTTTTTCCGGGGATAAATTTTTTGGTTGGGTCGATCAGTGAGATGTTTTTGATGATTGCATCGCTTTTATAACCGTCTGCGATTATCATCGTGTATTTCGGTTCTTCTACAAAATTTATCTCTATAACGCTTTCGTAGTGTTCTGCTGCAAAGTGGCGGATTGATTCGGTCTTACCTATCTGACGTGAACCTTTAATGATAAGCGGCTTTCTGTCGTTGTCAAGTTTCCAGTCGCTTAGAAACCGGTCTATTTTTCTTCGCATATACATATTGCTGCACCTCCTGATACTATCATACAATAATCTGAGCCAAAAGTCAAGAGGTTATAACATTTTTAGAGTGAATTTATAAATTAACAATACAAAATTCGAGCGAATTATTATGTCTTCGTTACAAAATATCAGTGAAAAGTGTTTCTCCGCCGATCAGATCAAATCCGTCTGTGTCCTTAAAATCAAATCCAACGGTGCAGACAAAGCCTATGTTCCTTTTCCTGACGGCATTCTTCAAGCGTCATCGGTCTGTCGAGGTATTTGCATTCGTTGAGATCATTCTGCTTCACATATAATCAATAAGAAGAAATCCACAATCATATATAACACATATACATAATTATATAATTAATGCGTAGTGAGAAGCTGTTTTTTATACAACGATTGGAATCATTCTAACAAAACCATCTTCTTTCTCCCTTGCACTCCCCTTCCCACCCCCAAAATTATTCCCACCAAAAAGAGCCGTGCTGACTGACAACACGGCTCTTCTGTATATCATATGCTGGAAACAACTATACCTGACTGCACCTTACTACACCTTTGCTTTGCATATACTCATTTCCGATATTGTAACTGACTCTACCTGACTATACTTTTTCTTGCAGAAATCAGGCAGGCTGTCGCTCCACGGCATCAGAGCTTCAAGCTGTTCCCTTGTCGGAGTATGACCGTACTTCGGCAGCTCTGTCAGCAGATGTAGGAGATACCCTACACATCAAGACCATTTCGCTTAGCTGTCTCGATAATTGTCATAACCGCCGCGCTTGCGTGAGCACCCTTCTCGGTACAGCTGAAAAGAAAATTCTTCCTTGATGACCTTGAGCTTACTGCCGCAAACAGCACAGTTACACTTGTTTTCGGGCAGCTTCGATACGATCTTCTCTTTGGAAGATCTTCTCTGAGCTTATTTTTGCCGCGGTGTTCACCGGTCTTTTGGGACTTTCTTTTACAACGATGGTTTCCTCTGTCGGTTCTTCCGCAGTTTCATCGGAAAGCATTTTGGCTTCGTTGAACACGCCTTCAAAGCTCTCCTGACCGTCACACTGCAAATATTTTGACTTCTCGCTTTTACGCCCGAAAAGCATCTTGTTTCTTTTCAGAAGAAGTTTTTCAAGATGCTCTATGGTCTCATCTTTTTTCTCAATAATTTTCTCATAGAATACTCCAAAAGCTTTTCTATATATAATTTTTACCAAACTCAATATTCTTCTATAATTACTATGAAAACCAAAAATTTTAATCCAGAAAAGGAATGATAAAAAAATGAGTAACAGAAAACAAATAACAGATTTCCTCAGTCGTCTTCTCGAAAAAGAAAAATTTACTGGTATGGGTAAATACTGGGGAAAAGAAGTCGTAGTTGATTACGGGACAGAAGATATCAGAAGGATAGATTATATGGAATTTGTTCCGGTTAATCAACTGAGTATAGATGGAATAGAAAAAGGGATTTTTAAAGGGTATGAGGTAAAGTCCTGTAAAGCTGATTTTAAATCAGGCTTTGGACAGAATTATTTTTGTGAATACAATTATTTAGTGATGACCATGCAGACATACAAAGAACTTTTGCATGAAGAATTAAATGATATTCCTCATGAAGTCGGAGTTTTGGTTTCTATACCAAAAGATGCTACCAAGCCTAATAAAGAAGCTGTGCTTGATGAATTTGATGATCCCACTCCCCTTCCGAATGATTATAATACAGATAATTGGCGGCTCGTTTCGGTCAGAAACGCTATACAGACATACAGAAAGAAGCCTATGCTTGAGCTTATGTTCTGTCTTCTTAGGAACAGATGCTGAAAAAGAAGATGATATAACATCATCACTCCCCTACCCTACAACGAATTTTCACATATACTTTCAATTAATTATAGAACATATCTGTGACGGATATGATGCTTACAACGCTGTTTGATGCAACGCTTCTGCAATTTAAAAATGTGATCATTTCCGATGGCCTTGTATGTGTTATGCCATCATATTCGGTCGAACAGCAAAACTGATTTCAAGGGTATATATATGGACGCAAAGAGAAATCAAAACCAGGATATGATGTTGCAGCCGTGTGTTATCAGTCCGGCTATTTAGCTTGATGATGCGGGGGGATAATACGCTTACGAATAAAAGCGAGATGCAGATCAATTGCATCTCGCTTTTACCAAGATATCCAGTTATTCCCTTTTTCATACTCTCCCAGCCAGCATATCATAAGTCACACCGTACTTTTCTGCAATATACTTTCTGTATTAATCGATTCGATTTTCAGCAGCTTCTTTACATCCTTGATTCTGTTTGCCATGCGGTTTCACCTCATCAGTGAGGGCATAAAAAAAGCACCTGCCGTAACAAGTGCTAATAGACTTACTTTAGAGGGTAATAGGTTTCATTTTATATTATTTTCTCGCGATTTCATGCATATATTCGGATAATTCGTCTGCTTGAATCATTGGGCTGCTGTGACCACCTTCAAATTTAAAAAAACCTTTTTCAGGCGCTTCTATTCTTTCATAATAATCACATGCAAATGAATACATTGTATCAGGATTTCGATCTTTTTCCCCCTCAAGCAGATAAAAAGGTACCTCGTATTTGCATTCTTCATCAATCGACATATCTTGTTCCATCTCGTCACTCTTTGCTCCCAATCGTTTTATGTATTCCTCATACTCACATCCATTTATATATGTATAGTCTATATTCTTTTCTGGTTTTTCTATTTGATTTTTTAGATATCTGTCGTGAAGCATTTTAGATTGTTCTAAAGTGATATAAGGATTTAGAAGTAGCCAATCGTCCATTTTTTCATTTGAATCAGGATATTTACAGCAATCCTCTAAAACTTGAGTAAGTCTTTCTAATTGACTATCATTATCATCTAATGGATCATCTTTCAAGTCATTTGGATTAAAAGATTCCACTAAAGTTAAATATTCTTCATTATTTTTTACTTTATCTAAAGTTAAGAGATAATCTTTAAGATAATGTCTACTTTCTATTTCGTCAACAACTAATGAAGCAACAATTAATTTATCATACTTTTCTGGATGTTCTAAAACTAAATTAGCAGCAAAAATAGACCCCCACGAATGTCCAAATAAAGTAATTTTCTCCTTATGCAAGCAATCACATAAATAATTAGTCATTGCAATTCCATCTTGCATCATGACGTCTTTGGTAAGAGGGCTGACTTCTTGGAATTGTAAATTTTCATGATAACTATGACCACATCCACGTTGATCCCAAATAACAACGGTGTATACATCACTTAGTTTTCTAAGAACGCCCCAATCATAATAACTCGTTGCTGAACAGGGACCACCATGAAGATATAATAGAACTGGATTATCGCGATTCTCTCCATATATGCTGATCCATTGTATCGATTCGTCTATATCCTCTTGTTTCATTTCGCTTATATCAACTTTTTCCTGTTCATCTAAATCAACAAAATAATTTTCATTAATTCCACCATTGGGAGTTTTTAAATACTGTTCCCGCTTTTTTCTGATTTCATCGATATCGATTGAGTTTAGTTTTTGGATAATGCTTTTCTCCTCATTATACTTTTGATAACAATAAACAATAGAACATATTATGATACTGATAGCCAGCAGGGTTGCTATTATAAATAAAAATTTATTTATTCTATTTATTTTATTTGATGACATACTATAACCCCTTTGAAATGGTATAAATGTATTATAACAAGTATACTAGAAAATGTCAATCAGAAGGAATCAAAATCAGCCTGTCAAGCAACCTCATGCTAAGATTCACGTGAGACAAAGTCGAAAACGCTGACAGGTACGATGGGTTAGAGGATGTTCAAATAGAAGTCTATTATAATAAAATAATAGATACACCTGATAATGATAGAGAAACGGTTTCAGCTGGGAAATTTTTCATTGAACCTAATGAATTTGGCTTTGAATAGCATTTCCGATCTTGTCGGCAAGAGGTAATTTCTGCGCTTTATCTATGAAGTTAGACAAAGGCTTATAATCAGCATAAAACCAAGTACACATACTGGTCAGCACTCCCCTTTGAACTCTATCTTGAATATATCCTGAATGTTTATCCTGAACCTGTCTTTGAAGACAAGCTCCTGAGAATAGCTGTCAAATATCCTCACTACACCGACCTTTTCCCCATACTTACCGCCTGACTTCTTCTCATCGGGTACGAAGTAGGTAACGCTGATCTCCGGTTGTTCGTCCAAGCTGTCAAGCAGCCGGTTAAGATTATCGTTTAGCTCAGACATTTCGTCCTCTGTCATTACGGTTCTGCTGTCGGTCAGCCTTGCTGTCTCGGCTACTGCATCATCGTAACCAACGAGAGCCGCAAAAGGACTGAACTGTGCCGCTCTGTCGCTCATGGACATAGGGTGCAGATCGTCATACTGCGGACGGGTGAGGTGTTTTATATCGTCGTAATTATTGGGCATAGCGTGTTCACCTCATCAAAGTAAATGTAAGAATGAAATAATCAAGATACTCTCAAAAACAGTTCCAAGAATTGATTCAAATATTGCTTCACAGATGTCACTGAAAACTATAATCATCTGCTCCAGATTATTCCTATTGATTTTGATTTTTAGCTGTGTGCCTATTTCCCACTTTTTTATCGAAAATGACCTGAATACTTTTTCTTTATGTTTTTTATTTTTGTAATCAACATATTCTGTTATATAAACTGTGTGTAAGCCTCTACCCATTCGTATATATTCTGTATCTGTTATCGTGCAAGTTGAAGCGTATAGATGCTTTCTGTTTTTTAATATAAAGAATAACAGCTTAATGGTTCTGTTAAAAAACATATAGCCAATAAACAGAATCAAAATTGTCATCCAAATAAGAATTCTAAGACGTTCGATATTAAAACGTGCAATAGCAGATATTGCGCATATAAACGAGCATAGTATAAAAATTGCTACTGCGATTCTTTCATATTTAGTAAAATTGTTGTGCATAAAACACCTCTATACTGATAAATCACGATTCATAACGCACAGCAGAGGAATGCATCTCAAGCTTTATGTCCACCCACGGTTTTATTGCGTTCCCGAGCCGTAGCACCTTCCGTAAAATTCGTACCTTTAAGAACGGCATTCTTTCCGAATTTGTGTTTGATCGTGAGCATCGCTTCCTGCAATGCTCTTTCTTTTTCAAGCGCCTTCTCATCATCCTCGTGATTCTGTATGGTTTCCTCCGTATCGAACAGGGAAAGCTGTTCGTAGCTTTCGCTCTCAGGCACATCGCTCTCCTTGATGACGTTGCAGGCAACAAGGTTGATCCGCCTTGCAAGTAGCGTTTTATCGAAAATACGGTCAAAAAGTGCCATTGTCGCTTCGACCATCTTCCTTGTGGACGATGTGTGCTTATCAAGATTCTGTGTACCGTGAGCGTGTTTGGGAACATTTCTGCCGTAACGGTCGGAAACCACTTCGCCCTGATAGTGACCGTCCGCAAGGCTCTCACGGTCATAGCCGACGGTCAGCACGATCTGATTCGTCACAAGCCCTTTATCCACCAGGTCAAGCGACAGCATATCCGCCATTTCCCACACGATCAGCCGAGTACGCTCATAGTCACAAGGCTCTTGCAGGACTTGTCCTGATGTGATACTCTGATTTTCCGGACGGTAAGCTTTTACATCAGCTATGGTAGTTGGTTCAATGCCCCAGGCATGATCTATCAGCAGCTCTGCATTCTTGCCGAGGAGCTTATACAGCTTTCCGATATGATAGCGGTCAAGCGACCATCTTGCAATATCCCCCATAGTGTAGATATGGAGTGTTTCAAGGCGTTTTGCTATGCCTGCACCTACTCTCCAGAAGTCTGTTATCGGTGTGTGCGACCACCATTTATCCTTATAGGTCTGCTCATCAAGCTCTGCAATACGCACTCCGTCCTTATCCGCAGGAATATGCTTCGCCACAATATCCATAGCTACCTTGCACAGGAACATATTTGAGCCGACTCCTGCCGTAGCCGTAATACCTGTTGTATCGAGAACGTCCTGTATCAGCATACGGGCAAAACCGTGACCATCAGTGTTGTAGATGCTGAGATAGCCTGTGGCATCAATGAAAACTTCATCGACCGAGTAAGCAAAAATATCTTCGGGAGCAACGTATTTCAGGTAAATGCCGTAGATCTGAGCGCTCACTTTCATATAGTGCGCCATTTGCGGGGTTGCTACCACATAATCAACGGCGAGGGAAGGATTCTGCACAAGCTCCGAGTAAATGCAGCTCTTGTCAGTGAGCTGTCTGTTGGGAGCTTTCTTCTGCCTCTGTTCATTGACCTCTTTCACACGCTGTACGACCTCAAACAGCCTTGCTCTGCCCGAAATACCGTAGCTTTTGAGTGACGGCGAAACGGCAAGGCATATTGTCTTTTCGGTACGGCTCTGATCTGCTACCACAAGATTTGTGTTCAGCGGATCAAGCCCAAGCTCTACGCACTCTACCGAAGCATAGAAGGATTTGAGGTCTATCGCTACATATACCTTGTTCATTTTTCACCGTCCTTTCGGTCATATACGCTGTGTCAGGGCAATCAAGCCAATTTTGATAGAAAGGCTTTTATCTTTGAACTGATCTTATCGCTTTCATAATAATGGATATAATGCCCGCAATTCAGGAAAACAGTCTCAGCATTTACGGACTTAGCGTACTTTTGTTCATTGCTTATCCAGTTAGGCGATGTTTGTTTTCCGTCAGATACAAACATTAAAGTCGGACATTCGGCTTTACCTGCCCTTGCAACGATTTTGGCATTTTTCAGAACCTGCATTGCCTCATTGACATAACAGTTATTCATCAGGTTACGCCTTTTAAGGAGGTTATGCTGCTGTATTTCATCCTTATTCAGTTCTCTCTTGCTTATCGGATACCAGAACATCAGCCCAAGATTATTCAGCTTCTTTAATCTCCGCATAAGTTCTAATCGTTTGTGAATCTCTTTATTGCCCCATTCCATATATGTAAGCGGAGTTGCCATGTCAAGACCGATTATAGCCTTTATATCGTCAGGATACATCTGCTTCCACCGTATAGCTTCTATTCCGCTCATTGAATGCGGTAGAAGTATATATGGGGCTTTTTCACCGATCATTTTCAAAGCCTGTTTCTGATAGGAAACGACTGAATCAATATCACACGGACATTCATACAGATCGGAATAGCCGTAACCGAACTTCTCTATCACGATTATCCGATAATCATCGAGCAGCTTTTTGTATAAGACCTTGAAATCATATATCGGTGCTACCGTACCGGAGCCTGACATAAATACGAGCTTCGGCTTATTTGCATCACCGCATCTGAAGATATGCAGCTTATGACCGTTTATCTTGACAAATTCCAAATCTTTTCTGAACTTGGCTTTCATTTTTCACCTTCTCTTTATTACCATTCAACACTATATCTGCATAAACTCCGGCTTCGGCTCAGGATAGTCAACCGCTTTTTCCATGACCATATTTGTCAGTGCCTTCTTTGCTATCCTGCTGGGATCACCATCGGGGCGCACCCAATCACGCAAACTGTCTTTGCCGAGGATAAGGGGCATTCGGTCATGGATAGTGCTTACAGGTTCGACCGATTCTCTTGTTATGACAGCGAACATCGGTATCTGAACACCTCTATGCTCCTCAAAGCGGTACAGTCCTGCAAGGTATGTGATCTCAGAACCTTCAGGCTGTATCGCAAACTTTTCTTTTTTGATGTTCCGCTGTTCATTTGCGTTATGGTAGCCGACCTCAGATGGCGGTATGCCCCATTCGTAGTACCAAGATGCAGGAATCACGCATCTCCGTCTGAACCATGAGTCTTTCCATACAGACTTCTGGTCCGCTGTTTCGATACGGCAGTTGATAAGCGGTTTTGGAGATGCATCGACAGTGAAGCCCCATATCATAGGAAACACAGCCATATTGCCTTGCTTGTTCGGAGCAAACACCGCTGCCATATCGGTAGGACGGATATTGCCCGACATTGCCGCTGATCGCGCCATAGTGTTCATTATGGTATTGGTCAATGGTAACTGCTGTGCTTTTGTGATGATCGGTGACAGCGTAGATTTTTCAACATAGAACCAAGTACACATGGGGTTCACTCCTCCCTTATTCCTGCGATAAACCAAATCAGAATTTAAACTATTCTATATCCTTCAGAAGCTAAGACTTCTAAAGCTCTATTATAGTTTTCTTTCTTCACAAGAATATAATCTGTATTGAATGTTGATACTGCAAAGATACCTATTTTATGTTCAGCGAGGATGCCTGACAGCTTTGATAAGATACCTATCAACGAAAAATCAAGTATTCCCTGAATACGAAAGCCTTTCCAACCGTCATCCCGTTCAATGGTTTCTGCCGGAACATCTTCTGTTTTGCAAACCAAGGATAATTCTTCATCCGTTTTTCCAATAAAATAAAAATTTGCGGTCATATCTATATCTGATATATCCTTTACTTTGCAAACAGTCAGATCATACTCAATTCTTTTCAGTTCCATTTGTCCGTTCCCCCTCCTAAATTCCGATTTAATTTATACGAGCTATTCCTCGCATTACTTACATTACAAATTATACCACAATCAGCCCTGATTTTCAATCTGGTATAAAAAACGGGAGCAACCCTAAGTCAGTTGTTCCCGTTGTATTATCAAAGATCTACCTTATCAGAGTAATTGCCGTTGATAACGTAATAAACCGCTTTATCTTCCGGCTTGATGTAAAACTCGACAGAATTAACACTGCCCTTGAATTTATTCTTATAATCAGCTTCAACAGCCTTCTTGATCTCTGCAAGATCAAATTCATCGCCAAAGAACTGAATCTTAACTGTCTCTACAGGAGCAACTGCGTTCTTGACTATTTTTTCTGTCTTTGCAGTGTTCTTAGTAGTAGTTTTCTTCGCAGCTGCAGTCTTTGAAGCAGCTTTTGTTTTAGCTGCCGGCTTTTTAGCAGGAGCTTTCTTTGTCGCAGGCTTCTTTTCTGCCGATTTCTTCTCTTCAGTCTTCTTCTCAGACTTAGGAGCAGATACTTCCTTTACAGCTTCATTAATAACTTCGTTTGTAGCTTCTGTCTTAACTTCGGCCACTGCTTCTATCTTTGCTTCAGCTATGGGTGCATTTGTGGTTTTGGTTGTCTTGGTTTTTGAAGTAGTTTTCTTTTCTTTAGCAGACTTTGCAGAGGCCTTTGCCTTAGCTGCCGTTTTCTTTTCGGGGGATTTTTTGGCAGCAGTTTTCTTTACAGGCTTTTCAGCTGCAGCTTCCTTTGCAGTTTCCTTGACAGCTTCAATTACAGCTTCTGTCTTAGTTTCATTCACCGCTTCTTTCTTAACTTCAGTCGCAACTTCTGCTTTTACTTCAGCTGCGGGTGCTTTTATGTTTTCGGTTTTCTTTTCTTCTGCCATTGCTATTACCTCCAATAAAATAATTTGTGATTACATTATACAATATTACTTTCTTTCTGTCAATCCGTTTATAATAAAAAATTCATTATTTGACAGTATTTTCAAGGAAATTTGGAATGTGGGTGTGTCACGCGTGACACAGAACTAAAATGACGGTGATTTCAAATGAATGGTGACATAGAGTTTTTCAAAATTCATTATGCATCATAGGGCATTTGTACTTTGGTATGATGACTGACTCAAGGGAAGTAAAGGCCGAATTTACTGAAACACGTGAATTATTAGATCTTGCAATAAATCACGATACTCTGTATATTGGGAATAATACGATACAAGGAGATGCTCCACTTATATGGTAAAGCATCTTCCTTGTATTAAATTCATATTACTCTTTAATTCCGCAAATTGTAGGTTGATTGAATTCGTAAAGTAGTTCGTTAATTTCATCAACATCATAACAACCTTTACTTATGCAAAAGATGATAATTCTATCAAAGGGTATATACTCTGATAAGCCATACCCACAACTTGCAAGTAATCTTTGTGTTTTTTCCATGTCTAACTTTAGAACGATACAAATAGATACGATTTTTTCTTTCTTGAGAGAACGAAGCTTATTATTACGAATATACGAAAAAACTTGTTTGCTAATCCCAGCGGCTTTGTATACATTTGCATCAGTCATTCCTGACTCATCGATAAACTGTAGTAATAGCGTTTTGAAAGGTATTGCGTGAGAGAGTTCATATAATTCATTACGGTCAGCTTCAGAAAGATACAGAGGATTAGGTCTAATTAGAAAATCTTTCCGCGATGAATGACTCGGGCCTTCAATTAACTTGTTATTGATGGCATCATTAATGTAGTATAAATAATCCCGAATTACATCGGCTATATTGGTATAATGATTCGTCAGAATTTCGATTAAAATTTTACAGCCATCACCCCAAAAACTTAATAGTGAAATATTCTTGTCAAGGATTTCTTTCCATTCCTTGAATTTTTCCTCAAAGACTGTACGGTTTTGTTCAATATTTATGTAAATCTCATCTAGAGAAGCAGCATATAGAATCCACCTTGAATAATATAATCCACATACTTTTATGGCATAGGATTCAATTTCACAACTTAAGTGATAAAATTTTCTAAATTCTCTAATATCATCACTGTACGTTAGTTGATTATTACTATTCTCAATATCATCTAATATGTCAGAAATATCAGAAATAGACGAGTAGAAAGTCAAATTTAAATATCTCAGTTTTGATATTATGCCAGATTCAATACTATCAGGATACTTCGGTAATAAAAGTGTTTTCATAAATTCTTGTTTTATTGACATATAAAAAGCCTCCCCCAAAAAAGTCAAGTATTACTTGACGACATAAACCTAATAATGTGGTATAATACAATCAAGCTCAAGAGAGAAAAAGTCAGATATATCAATATCTAGGAATCTGTAATTATAATTTACAACCCAATATAGTGCGCTGCATATAAATTAAAATGGATGCTACTTTATTGTGTAAATTATACATTATTGATACTTAATTGTCAAGCGAAGGAGGTAAATCATATGACAACATCAAATAATTAGGGCATTTAATTCCAGGCACAGAATCTCGCGAATCCATTCATGTCAATATCCGTAAGCGAAAAAAGTAAACAATCAGGAGGCTTTAATTATGATAATTAATAAGAATGTTATAACCACACTAATCCTTTGCTTTGTTATTCTCTTTGCTGATTTTGCAGCAAGTGTAAGTTCGACTATCGAGGCATCCGCATACTCGGGACAAATCTCCGGTGCTATGGAAGCGTTTAATGATTTTGCTGCAAAGAACAAATCGAAGGCAAATAAGAAAACAAAAATTAAGAGTGTAAAAAAAGTATACAAACTTGTTCCAAAACAATCAGGTCAAGTATATATTACTGATACAGTAAGCTTTAATTATGACGGTACCAAAGTATTCAATGTCCAAGTCGATCAAGACTGTGATGGTCATTCCTGGGGATTCAGATCATGGGGTTGGAAGATATCTAAATATCATGACGATGGTGTTGAGATTAGCTCCACATATTATATAACATCTGGGGTCAGTAAGTTTATAGCTAAAATTTTCGGCAAAAACAGCCCTTTTGCATTAAAAGCAAAACGCAGTGCAAAATATCGTCTTTACAAAGATGGTACTATAAAGCAGCTCAAATCGAGTAAAACGTCTTTATTCTTTTAGTAGTTTTTTGTATGTAATAGAGCCGGTTCTGAGTAATAAGCATAGATGAGGGTGTTGCGGTTGCAACACCCTCCGTTTTTATATACAGATATATTCCGCTAGAGAATTGCATATCTTTTTAGCTTCCGCATTTGGAGAAGTCTGGAAGATTTCTCCCGAAGGTGATTGCCATATTACTATGCCATCTATGTGTGCCTCCTCTATCACATAAAGTAAATGTTCTTCTATGAGATTTTTATTCCACTGTTTTTCTGTAACAGCAACCACATCAAGATTTCTATCGCAACTAATTCCGGTCAATTCGTGGCCATTAAAAGATATTGTTCCATAATGCGCCACATATTCTTTATAATCATCTGCAAATTGAAGACCAAGCTTATCTTCAGCATTCTTAATCTTTTCCATTGAAACAGTACCCTCGAAGTAGAAATCCTGTCGTTCTTTCACTTTATCAAATATTATGCTCATTTAAATACTCCATTCAACCTACCATTGACGCAAATGCTTTCCAAAAAGCTTTTCGTTCTTCATCCCAATTATTTCCTGCCGCGTGTGCCTCTGTACGTTCAAGGAAACCATGAATTGCAGGATTATCATGCTCTGATCGTGATAGAATAGCCAATGTACCATCTTTCTTTTGTCCTACATGGTGAAGTTCATAAGAAATTCCATTTGAGTCTTGCGGAGCTAATCCCTCTTTCATTCGTTGCAAATTCGTTCTTCCCTTTGAGTCAATCCTAGTAAGATCAATATCACTTTTTATCAAAGCAGATTTATTCCCAACCATTGTTGATTTTAGGTTGGCATCTTTAAACACCTGATATTCTTCCATGTTGTGAAATTCTTTAATAACATCCAAAGGGTATTTTGTTTCTCGCTGTATCTTTGCATATTGGTTCATTGTGAACTCCGTTTGTTTTGCTGAACCATAAAGCGATTTCCCTTCACTGACGCCGCCTAAAACCGCCCCAGTGATTGCTCCCCATTTGAAGCCTTCAGATGCTTCGAGAGTAGCAGCTTTTGCCATTTCTTTGACATTTCTGGTTTCAATGCCCTTGACAATAGCAGCTGATACACCACCTAAAGCAGCAGATTTAATAGCAAATGTTGTTGCTTCTTTTGCGGAACCCGCAATTATCATACTCACAGCATGTGCGCCAACACCTGGAGAAACTACAGATACAGTCACACAAATCAAAATAACTCCAGTACCAATAGCGACATTACGCATAACTGTATCGTAGGTGTTATCTCTGAATGCAGCCATCTCCTGCACAGTTGTTTGTCCATTTTCATCAAGGGTAAATATGTACTTTTGACCTTGAAATATCTCATTAAGCTCTGATGCCTTATATCCAAAGTAAATATTTTCCTGGGAGTTGAATTCTATTTCTTCATAGTATTCTTTAGGCATATACGCCGCCTGTACGTTTTCAACGAAATAATCATCACTGCCTAGTTGTTCAACAAGTTCTGAATAGACCGAATCTTCAACATACCGCAGTAGTTCCGGATCATTCATTGTCAAAAAACTAATATTTTCAATGTTATCCTGAATATCTGAAATACACTCTGATACGGAACTATCTCTCTCGTCAACGGCCGAACATGTAATATCATTTTCATCAGCATGGTCTTTAGAAGATATTTCATCATTTGTTTTGGAAATCTCATCATCGATGATTTCTGATGACGCAGTATCGCTTACATTTATTTCAATCTCGGTATCTCCTGCACACCCTGTAAGCAGCATTGCGCATGATAGAAATAAAGCAATTACTCGTTTCATACACATACCTCTCTTTTATGCAATTATTTGTTTCCTTTATATTTTCGAATAATTACAGCAATAATGCCAACTGCACTAAGAATCCCTATCCAAATAAAATATACATTTGATCTGTCAGTCTGTGCTGTAGTTTGATCTGTTTCCGAAGCTGACATAGAATCAACAGTTTTTTCTGCCACTGATGATGTTTCGGGTTCTATGGTATCGTCTCGAATCGAATAAGACGTTTCCACAATAGAAGATGTAACCTCAGTTTTAGATGATTCTGGCGGTATTAGTTCACCGCTGTCTGAAATCTCGTAGCCAGCATTTTCGACCAGATCAGATATTTCATTTATAGTGTAAGCTGAATTCTTAGCATTCATTGATGCGATAATTACACTATCCGAGCCTACGTAGATTTTCTTTACAGTCGGATTTTGCCCATATGGATCAGTCGTTGGATTAGTTACTTTTATCGTGTATATTCCCGGAGTTATGTATTCATCAGATTCTTTTGCGCTACGATTAAATTTAGTATCTTCAGTATACCCATTTACTCCTTTCGTCCATTGTGAGAGTTGAACGTTTATATTAAGATAGCGTGATTTTGCCCAATCCAAGATAAATCCGTTTTCAGTTACAGAGTCATTTGCAAGATAAGTATTTGTTACCTTATCTTTGGGATAAACAATAGCATTACTGTTCCTGACTTGAAAATTAAATGCTATTTTGTAATCATAAAATCTGTCTTTCCAATTATCATCAAGTATCTCATAATCCAGTGATACTTCGTAATCGCCCTCTTCAAACAACTGTACTTTAGTATTAGCGCCAGGTAATACAAGTGCTTCAAGAAAGTTGGTATAGATTATCGGATCATGAGTTATTCCTTTGTAATCTGTAAATCTTATAATAAGTGTTCCACGCTTGAAATTCTGCTGAGGTACATTAAGAATTGAATCATATCCATTTAAATCGGAATTAATTGTCAAGTGTTTGTCACCATTCAGTTTGTTTATATTAACATTTTTGTTCATGTCAAACCAGAGGGTGATTTTATCACCAACATTTTTCAGAAAAACAGTATCTCCTGTAACAGTTTTCTTATTAGATGTAAATCCGCCCACTACAAATCTTCCAAGGTCCCAGCCTAAATGTGGATCATCACTGTCCATGTTGATGCTGTCTGTAAATCCATTATCAACCTTTACAGCCTGGGTCTTTCCAAGTTCAAATGTTTCGATGTTTTCGGGAATATTTTTATCTGCACCTTTATAGCCTGCATAAAAAGTATATACCTGAGCAATTTTCTTTATATCATATTTATCTTTCTTTAGTAATTCCTTTATTTCCCATGAATAATCCTTAGTTCGCTTTTCTATCTCATAAGCTACGATAATACGATAATAGCAACCATTTATAAGCTGAATATTATTTATCTGCCCATCATCAAACTCTTTATCACTTTTTATATTTACATAAGATTTACAGTCGATCCAATTATCACCATCAAATGATGTTTGGAAAATGAGGGCACCGTGATCAATATCATCATCAAGCTTTGAACCATTTACAACATTTTTGCCGTCTTTGATAAGATGCCAGTCATCTTCTCCTGCGTCTTTTAGAGAACTAATATATTCATACTCAAGACTGAACGTTTCGTCATCTGCTATCTCATACGCAGGTATACCATTTTTACTATAGCTTTTCTGAACATCACCTTTCAAAGATAGTATACCTAACCTATAATCCATCAAATAGTTTTCAGACGGATCTGATGAATCAATCTCATATTTGCTATTTTCTCCGAATTCATATAGCTCCCCTGTCAAGGTGATAATCTCTTCTTGGGCTTCTGCTGTAAAAGGAAATGCAGATGAAATCACTGTAAGCATCATTACTATCCCTAATGCATATAATAGCTTTTTCTGCAAATTTTTCATATTATCCTCCCTTTTCTATTTGAAGTGATTATAGTACATAAACAAATTGAGTATTAGTTTACTTTCTCAAAATTATTATATCACAAAAGCACCAATTGGTCAATATCAAAGAAATTAAAAGTTAATTAGTATATTTCAATTGTGATATTGAACAAATGATTTATCTTTTCTTTGTTATATTCATTATACCACAGCTTAGCAAATAACTATAAAAATGGATTCCAAGTCAAACAGCGCCCGGAATTATTCCGAGCGCTGTTTTTCCATATTTATGGTTCAATGATAACTTCGACCCTGTTGAAATCTGTTTCATAAACCGTTATATCAGCAACATCAGTAGCTCCTTTGCCATTAAGATTTTTTGCATAAACATCGAAATGCCCATCTCTAGTTCCGACGATCTGATCGTCCTTATAGAGAAGCAGCTTGAATTTTGCAAAACCGCCCAACTCGTCTGCCGTCTGTTTGAAAGTAAGAAAAACTTCTTCGCCGGCAATGTCACATTGTACAAGTTCTACCGCATTACGTGCCCCTGTGAAAAGCCCGTCACTCTTTGCAGTAGCATTAGCACGAAGCTTCGCGCCGGAAATATCTCCGCTAAAGTGATATTCAAAATAGTTCACCTGCCCCTTTGTCAGCGTGATATCATCACTGCCTTTGCCGACAACGCTTCCGTCTTCCGAATATGCGATCAGAGAAGCTGAGATCGAAACATCCTGTTTTGCCTGTATCTTGTGAACTATCACCGTGTTCCCGATAGAATTTATCCAGCTTGCTGCATCGATTATTTCGTAATACTTATTGCTCTCATAAGCATTAGGCGTGTCTTCTTCGGGTTCTTCATTAGTATCGGGAAGATTTTCCGCTGTGATTGTATATTCGTCCTCAACTGCATTTTCAACCATCTCGTAGCTGATTATCCACGATTGATCGACAAGTTCAACGTTTGTTATCCTGACTGTCAGAACATCACCGACTTGAACATTCGGGTCATCCGATGAAACAAAATTAAGATGAATACCAGCCCAGATATTGTAACCGTATATTGATTCCGGATGAAGTTCCTGAGCTATAATACTTACAGTTTTTCCGTTAAGATCATCGCCCGAATTAAGAGCAGCTTCAAATGCTTCCTCATCACCATAGTCGAGATGAACACTCTCCTTTTCGGTATTTTCATCGGATCGAGTTTCATTTTCGGTTTGGATAATGCTCTCTGCTTTTTCAGAAGATTCAGCCGTCTTTGTTAACGCGTTAGTCTGCTTTTCTTCGTTCTGCTCACCGCTTGTTGTTCCGCAGGCTGATAATGTCAGGCATAATGCTGCTGTAATAGTAATCATTCTTGTGATGTGATTATTTCATGACTTGGAACGCACCAATCCGCAATAAGGAAAACGTTAATCCGCCACAAGGAACGCACCAATCCGAAACGAAGAACGCATCAATCCGCAGAAGGAACGCACTTACCATTCAGTCAATCTTATAGTGGGTCATTCAATAGAGTAGATAGTATCATACCTGAATAAATGTTTTCACGGTTTCCACCGGAATGGAGCGAAGCGGAATGTAGGCGGAAACCGTGAAAACTGTGGTGGCCACACGCACGGGGTTTTCTAATCCGATTAGTATTGAACCAGCCTATTGTTACCGATCATTACATCTTCGGATAATCTATGTTGTTTTCCTCCAAAATGGATCTGAGTTCGTCAATGTACACATACAGTCTCTGAATCTCAATCCAGTTTCCGTGGCACAACCTGTCTGCCTCTTCAAGTTCGTGACGGGTCAACTCATAATCTTCCCATTTCAGGCATTTGTGATCTTTGCTGAAGGCGCAGTAATTTTCCATCATGACTCTGCCTCCTTCGCCTGCAACTCACGCATATTGATGTCACCTGAATACACCCAAGCAGCAGTATGTACGATCCTGTCCATGATCGCGTCAGCGTGGATACCGCCGCCAAGACGACTGTGCCAGTCCTCGCGTTTGTACTGTGTACAGAAGATCGTTGAGGTGCAGTCATAACGGCGCTCGATCAGTTCAAAAATGAAGTGCTGTTCGCTTTCTGTCATGTCGTTCAGAAGCCATTCATCAAGAATCAGCAGACGGTATCCGCTGAACTTCTTCAGGAGTTTGGCTCTGCCATGTATATCCAGTGATGCTTCACTGAGCAGCTGCATGAGATCCGGAACCCTGATATACCTTGTGCGAAATCCCTGCATACAAGCCTGTCTGCCAATAGCACACGCAAGATAGCTCTTGCCGGAACCAGTGAATCCGTTGAACACGACCGGCTGGTTCTTTTCGATGAAGCCGCAGGTCCCAAGCGCCAGGATCAGATCCTTGTCCAGTCCGCGCTTTTCATAGTACACGTTCACAAGCACAGCATCCGCAATACGAAATTTTGCTGCATTGATCAGACGGTGGACCCTGGCATTGTATTTGGCTGAATAAGTATAATCAACAGCGATATTCATCCGTTCATCAAATGAAAGCGCCATATATTCCGGCTGCTTTTCCTGAAAATCAAGGGCTTCGACCAATTCGCCAAGATTCATTTCACGCAACTTACGTCTTGTTTCCTCACTCAGCATGACCGTCACCTCCGTAATAGGCAGCACCACGCACAAATCCAGCGGATGACGATCCATTTTCTTGCTTCTTGTTTTCCTTGTATTCCACATCCTGACCGGAGGCAAGGATCGCTTTTAGATGCGAATAGCGCGGCACACTGACATGTTCAATCGCCAGTTCACAAGCCATTTCCAAACGTTCGGACGAATACTTCTTACTCAGCTTCAGTACTGACATTGCGGGGTTGATGCCCTGTTCAGAGGTGCGGTAACTCTTGAAAATACGGTCAGTGACAGTCAATGTCTGCTTGCCGATGGATGCAGCCCACTGCCGGAGCGTAAGCTCATTCCATTCCGTTGCCTGGAATCTTTCAGGGATGTCCTCCAGGTAGGTGTCGTACCTATTGCGGACATAGCTTGGAAAGCGCTTGTGAGAAGAAATACGTTCATGACCGCAGTATATCTCGATCATGCTGTCAGTGATCTTCAGATCAACTGTCTTGCCTACGAAACGATACGGCACGGAGTATTTACAGGTCTGGTAGGTCACATGAAAATCCGAACCTATGACACGTCCGTATTCCCACACAGCGTATTCATACGGAAAGGCAGGCAGCGGATGAAGAGTGATTCTCTCATTCACTTCAAAGATCTCACGGCGACTGCCTTCACGCTTTTGAAAGGGCTTGTTGTTGAAATTCTCCAGCGCTGCTGCAACATCCGATTTCAAATCGATCATAGAAGTATATTCGCTGTTGCGAAGACGGGCGATGATAGCTGTAGCGATCTTTCCGACAGTGCCTTCAACAGATGCCTTCTGCTTCGGCTTTTTCACGCCTGCGGGCATGATCGCCGTACAGTAGTGATTGGAAAAATCCTCATAGGATTTGTTCAGAACAATATCGCCTTCGCGGGGATGTGTGATAACACCGGTCTTAAGATTTAATGTAAAGAGGATGTTAATGTAAAGCTGAATAAAAATAGATCTAAAATCTAATGATTATAGGTATTCGACTTTACATTAATATGATATAATTGGATCAATCATAGAAAGGAGGAATTATCATCATGATTGATTCCAGTTACTCAATGACACTGTATGATGCAATCCAACTGTTTCAAAGACACATCATACAAAACTGCGGATCTGAATCCAAAACAGCACAGGCTTACATTCGGATCTCTAATGATTTACAGCGGTATGCTAAAGAAACGGATTTGGAGGTTTCTCCGGAAGATGTGATCCAAGAATACTATCGTATTATCGTCGGGGTCCCTGCATTTGAAGCTGTTCCGTCAAAATCAAAAGAACGTCGAGGAAGAGCTGTTCAGATGATTCTGGATATCCTTAATGGAAAAGAACCTAAGAGAAAGTATACCACCCATAAGCGTGATTGTCCCATTACGTACCTGAATGTCATCAGAAAATATGAAACTTTCATGAGAAATGACCAAAAGAGCGATGGCACAGTACGCACGAGATCCGGACGAATCACTGTGTTTTTTGCTTTTCTTGAGGAGTGTAAATGTACATCATTAGAGGGCATCACGCCGGAGCTGTTTGCAAGATTTGTATCGTCCCTCAATGATAGGTATTCATCACAGGGAAAAGCGTCCATTTTGTATACGTTAAGGAATTTCTTTTCCTATGATGAGTTCTCAGGAGCGCTATCTTTCGATCCGATTCCCTTTTTGACAGGGATTCATTCCGGAAAGCATGAAAGACTCCCATCCTTTTACACGGCAGAAGAAGTAAGGCGTATCCTGAATGCTGTCGACAGGAATACCCCATGGGGAAAAACAGTCTATCTTATGATGCTTTTGGCAAGTGTGTACGGTTTTCGCTCAAGCGATATCAAAGCAATGGTTCTTGACAATATAAACTGGAAAAATCGCACAATAAATATCACGCAGTACAAGACGCACAAAGAGATTTCCCTTCCCATGACAGATGAGATCCTTTTTTGCACTCCTTGACTATATTAAGAATGTGCGTCCTGAGTCAGACTGTTCGAATGTGTTCATCCGACTTAGAAAACCGTACATTGCATACTCAATGAATGATCACTTTGGCGACAAGATATTACCGTTTTTTGAAATTGCCGGTGTTGATACAAAGGTAAACATCATGGTCTGCATTCTTTAAGGCATAGTTTGGCAACAAACCTTTTGGTTTCAGGAACCCCGATAAATGAGATTGCTGTGATACTTGGACACACATCTGCGGCATCCACAAAAACTTATGTATGGTCAGATATAGAGCATCTCCGAGCAGCAGCATTGGAGGTGCCTAAAAAATGATCAATGACAAGGAATTTCTTAAATTTGAAGAAGGTTTTTCAAACCATATTTTGAAAAATTCATAGAGTTCAAGCGTGGAAAAGGTGAAAAAGTTGCTCATTCAACCATGGTTCGCTTAAGGAAACTGAACAATTCGCTTAATACTTACTATGAACACCATATATCTGACCAGATGGTGGAGGAGTTACTGGCTCCTCGTGATGGATTAAGCGAATTAGAACGCCAATATCTTACAGCGAATCTCCGCCAGTTTTGTTCTTTCTTGGCGCTTCTCGGAATTGATGCGGTCATCGTCCCACGAAAATATATGCGAACGGTAAAGAGTGAATTTCGTCCGTACATTTTCAGCGACGATGAACTGCGCCGTCTGACTATTGCAGCCGACACGCTTCCTGCATCAAGAAAGTCGAGCTCGCATCAGCAGATATACCCAGTGCTCGTCAGATTACTTATAGGTACCGGAATGCGCATAGGCGAAGTCCTTGCACTGAAGCGGGCGAATGTTGACACTTCAAACGGTGTGATCAATGTTATCAACGGTAAAAATGGCGTTTCAAGATTTATTCCTGTATCCGACAGCTTGAAAGAAGTCCTATTTGACTATGCCAAGACTATAGATATGTCTGATGAGAATAGACCGTTTTTCACTTCCTCCTACACCGGTGGTCATCTTACATATGATGCTATGAAATATATGTTTCCAAAGATGTTTAAGACGGCAGGCATACACAAGTCAGATGGTAAGACGCCAAATATCCATTCTATCCGGCATACATTCTGCACCAAAAGTCTGGAAAAAATGTTGGAAAACGGAATGAATGTCTATACTGCTATTCCAATACTGGCGGCATACGTCGGACATGTGAATTACATAGATACAGAAAAATACATTCATTTCACAGAACAGGGACATACGGATTTCTTGCAGAAAGAATCATCCTTGGGGAGTCTATTCCCGGAGGTGGACAATGAGTGATAATTTATTCTTCTATATACAACGATATTTTATGTCTTACCTAATGAAACAGCATAATTACGGCCCTAATACTGTTTCATCATACCGAGACACCTTTAAGCTTTTGCTTAAATTTATGTCAGAATCCGGTAAAAGCATATCAAAGAAAACTGTTGATGAGATTGACTGCGATGTAGTACTCAAGTTTCTCTCTTGGCTTTCGAATGTCAGGAAAAATGGGGTGCCTACCCAAAATGTAAGATTGGCACATATAAAATCATTTTTTCGATATGTAATGATGATCTCACCTGAATACTCCGGGCAATGCAGCGAAATACTCAGTATACCATTTGCAAAGGAAGATAAAAGGCTTCCTGATTGTATGTCTACGGATGCTATAAAGCAAATGCTTTCATCGATCGACTCATCATCTAACGAGGGACTAAGGCATTTGGCAATCTTATCCCTTATGTACGATTCAGCTTGTAGGGTTCAGGAAATCATTTCACTAGATGTCAAAGACTTTCAGCCGGGTCAATGCTGCAGGATATATGTGCATGGTAAGGGAAATAAATATCGCACCATTCCGTTACTGGGAAAAACAGAAAAAATCATCTCAAAATATATCAGGCAATTCGGTCTTATGCAAGAGTCCCCAATGTTTTGCAACAGGAATGGTGACCGGCTAACAAGGCAAGGCATCCGCTACATAATAAGGAAATACTCTAAGTTGGCAAACGATACGGTTCCCGGTATTATAACCGGCTCTGTATACCCACATCGATTACGCCACAGTAAAGCCACACACCTTGTGGACAATGGCGTAAACATTTATAATGTCAGGGATTTCTTGGGACATGAGTCTGTTGCAACAACTCAGATTTACCTGTCAACGAATCCGGAAGTTATCAGAAAGGCTATCGAGACAGTAGCTGAGAAAACAGTATCAGAAAGCCTTGATTTCTTTTCAGACAAAGAAAAGGACGATTTGATTTCCTTCTTGGATTCACTAGGATAACACGCATTTGTTAATGTAAAGTAGGTCATGATGGAATGCCGATCAGACTTTCATTGAAACGGCCGACTTTACATTAACATCCTCTTTACATTAAATCTCTAATGTGAAGCTTTACATTAGAGATTGTCGCAGACGACACGCAGCGTAACGCCGCCGAAATACTCAAACATATGAATATTGCAGTTGATCCATGTCTGCTCGTTCATATTCAGGCAGGGCTCGACATATGCAAGCTGACTGTACGGGAGTGCTGCGACAAAAAGATACACAGGATACACCTTACCTTCTTCCGGATCATGAAGCCGCATCGTCTTGCCGCTCCAGTCCACTTCACATACAACACCGGGCTTATGGGCGATGTGGTTGGTGAGATCGTTCTGCTCGACATACTTGGTATAGTCATCGCAGAATTTTGTGTATCCTACTGTAACGCCATCTTTCACACCGTCCTTGTATTCCTGCCAAAGCAGCTTGAGAGTGACACCGGTCTTCTTCAGCTCAGTGTGGACGTACTCGTAATTGACAGGTTCATATACCGTTTCCTTCCTGAACTTGTCCGGGAAGAAAAGCAGATACACCTCATCGTCACTCTTGTCTGCAACATCAGCATAACTGACACCGAGGTCATCTGCCCTCTTCCATACTGATGCCACAGACTTGGTTGAAATATGCCTGGATGCTGCAATAGCCCTCTGCGACATATTTGCCTTACGAAGCTCCAAAAGAAGCTTCACATTGATCTTGTCTGCCATATTTATGGCCTCCTTCGTGTAGATTCGAGGCATAGCCTCTACCTACATTATACACGAAGTGCGTTCCTTTGGCGAATTACTGCGTTCTTTGCGCGGATTAGTGTTTTCCTTGCCGCGTATCGATGTTTTCCTTCCGGCGGATTGATGTTTTCCGGAGCGCGGAATAATCATGTGATGTTTTTCATAGTCATTCCTCCGTTCTTTGTATTGAATTTCCTGTCTTTTTATTCTGTCTTGGATTTCTTAGAAGACGCCGTATATAGAAGTATTGCGATTATGTCATCAATAGGACACATCGGCATCAGGTCTACAGGCGATGCAATATACAGTATCAGCAGTACCAGCAGCATTCCTTTTCCAATATCATTCATAGTTATACCTCCTTTAAGGTCTCTGTTTTTATCTTCTGACTATATTATATCACTGCCGCAGACAAGGTTATAAAAATGGATTCCAAAATAAAAAGCAGGCTCAATGCAGAAGACATCAAACAAGCTTATCTACATAGGCAAGCAGATTGAAATTGATGAAAAAACATTCGCTTCTGACCTCAGAGAACTTCGTGATGCTGCTAAAAAGAACAATGAGAAGATTGCTCTTGAAGCGTTACATAAGATGATGCCTACGTTTACAACACCGGAAGCGTTCAATAGCAAAGTGTTAATGAACGTATAAGTGAAAATGGTATCTGAAATTACCCATTATGCTCATATTAATATGATACCTGTGCTTTATATGAAAAAACACAGGTATCAGGAAATCCTAGTTGGCTTCATTTGAAGCTAAAGTAAAAGTGGAAGCCTTAACATATAAGTTGGGGCTTCCTCTTAATTTTGATGTAAAGTCTATGAAACAGATATGAAAATAGGTGTTATTGCTTGTGGTAATCTGGCAGGATAGATTGCAAACGCACACCTATTCTGTCATCTCGAAGTGAATGTATTTTGTCAACTAAAGATGATAATACTACAGTTTTCAAAATAAATAAAAATCGACATTTAAAAATATTAATAAACACCTTTAAAGCTATTAATGAAATAACGAATAATTTTGCTTTTGATAAATGTTATAACGAAGAGATGACAGAAAAGATTAAAGAACTTATGGTGTCAAATATTATTAATCAATCATGACATGCCCCTTGAAATCTGTATTTACTGTTTTGCAGACTCGGAATTACAGACGATTAATTTATCAAATCCAAAACATTAACAGCGGAGTCGTTCAAAGTGCCTCCGCTGTTTTGTGTTTTCTGTTTATTTATGGTAGTGACTCTGCGAACAGTGTAATGTAAGATGATTACTTATTTCAGTAAATCTTTCTTCCTTTTGCCTCGAATGCTCTATTTCCAGTTCTTCTTTGCTGAAAAACATAGAGCCTTTTTATATTTCCTCTATCACCAATGACAAAAACTCGCCTTATAATATTTACTGTATGCATAGGATTTGTAGTAGCGAAAACATTGATAGTTATATCTTGTGGTAGTTTTCTTACTTCGTTTATAATATTTTTTATGAAATCTTGATTGAAATATCTACCAAAATCATTTCCGTCATTTCTACTTATTTTAATAGTAGGTAGATTCTTTTTAGTTGTTGGTATTTGATTATTTGAAATAGGGTATGTATCTTCAAGGATTATATTTACTTCACGAATATTTGCAACAATCCTTTTTTTGTCAATTTTAATAGTCTTGTTCTCTTCGATCGGATAGTCGCTTTCGATTAAAGGAAATTGATTAAAAACTGAGCGGGAAACTAATTTGAATTGCATGAAAATCGGAACTAATATCAAGTTGCATTTTTCTATGTTTAAAAACTTAGCACAAAACAGATACCATATAAATGGATAGTTGTGATAGCAATTCGCTCGATTTGCCATTTTTTCTTTATCGTGATTGTATTTTCTTATGGCAATTAACGCGGCTATAAACATTGCAATTGAAATGAAAAAACTTCCTTTTTCAATTGTAAGATAATATATTGCATTTTCAGGAGTTGGATGGTCTTCTTCACTCAAATATTTTTGAAAGATACTTTTAATATCTATGAAATAAGGGAGGCAACAAACTATAATCAATACTATTATTTCTGCAATTTGCAAACAATTATCTTTAATGAAATTAAAAATTTTATTTAGTTTTTTCACAATAGACTCCTTATAACTGAACCTCTGTTTTGATTTCGATTATATCTTTTCCATTTGTGTACCAGCATCGAATCTCTTCCATTCCTACAATAATAAAGAATGATATATCGTAGTTCCTCTGTTCCTTTGCTTTTTTCTTCCAACTGTTTTTATCAATCCATGAAGGAGAAGGACATTTTTCTCTATGTGAATGCCATTCTCCTAAATAGCTTTTAACACTCTCTGATTTTTCCCAGAGATCATCCATGATAGACTGATGAGCGGGATCTTTTCTTACGAAGCGGAACTTTGCCTGAATATCGTTTTTTTGAGGCCATGTAATATCAGTAACAACATAGGTGTTTTCTGTAGCATCATAATATCCGACAATAATACCGCCATATTCGACTGAAAAGCTATTTGTGCATTGGAATGATTTAAGAGATTTATAAACCTCTGGCGATATCTTTACCTTTATTGTTGATGCTTCATTTTGCACACCGGACACACCTCGATTGGTTCAAATGATTTTTGTACTATACCGTTATACTTGGAAGAGGAGATACAGGCTTTATAATAATCTGATACAGCAAATCCATTGTTTTCAAGAGTTATTGAGTTGCCATACCATGATAAGAGAGTGCTTGTATTAGTTTCTCCTTTTAAAACGGATATACATAGTCTACTCGTTAGCAAGGCGGTTTGCTGGGTATCAAGTGAAGAATACTCAACATATGTTCCTGCACAACCAGATATAGTTTTTGAAAAGTTCTGACCCTCTTTAACAAAACTCGTACTGAAAGAAATTAGTTCACCAGAGAGTATATCTGAATATAGACATCGTAAACAGCCGCCTTGTGTTACGTTTACAGCTATTGCGTGACCTCCGATACCATAAGGCTCATTAAAGCATACGACAAAAGGAACAGATATTTTTTGCTCTATTAGCAGTTTATTTATTTCAAGGTTTATAGTCGGTTCGCCAAGTGCAGAAACAATCAAGTCATAATTTTTCAACCGTTCTGGCGTTTTTAATAGTTCCCGAACATCACGATTGACACAATTCATAGGATCAATTTCAGCGAATGGATAATGATCTTCAAGGTAATTAGACATAAGATCTGCTTTATTTTTTTCTTTTAGGGCATCGCTGAAACCGAGAATATGTCTGTGAACATTTTCTACATATAGAATATCTTTATCAAGTATATCGATACAGCATAATCCAGACTGACAAAGATTAGCGGCGACGTATCCACCAACTGAGCCACATCCAAGCAATAAAACACGCTTATCTTTTAAATTTGACGGGGTTCCTGTTTTAAGTGTCATATATTCATAATCAATCATTTTAATTGAAAGGGGTTTTACTTTGCTATCATTTACTTTTTCGAGAATTTTATAAGAATTTCCTTTCCGGTTTATACTGAAACCGACAGGAATGTCTCTTTTCATACCTGGAATCATTAAAATGATAAATATACGGAAAGTCTTATACTTGTTTTTTAGTATTTTTTTGAACTTAGCTTTTTGACTTGATGTAGTGTTTTGAAGAATAAACAGCCTTAACCATTTCCATGTATATACGTCTTTTATAGGAATGGAAACGAATTTACTTAGTTTTATAAAATACGTTTTGATAATGTAAGGACTGTCTGTTCTTTCATTAAAGTAGCTGTCAAGAATTGATAATGACAGTTCCTTATTGTCCGATAAAACAATCTTATGATTTATGCATACAGAGTCAAGCAGCTCAAAAGAATTAAAAGTATACTTTGGAGTAACCATGTGCAATTGCAACAGGCTACGTTCTCCCCAGTAAGCATTGAATTCTTTTAGTATTTCTGATGTGTATTGTGTACTACCAGGCTCGATACTTAGTATTTCTACTGCACGATCGAAAGCATCGAGCAGAATAATATACGGATCAACAGAATTTATCAGTAAAGATGAGTTTTCAAACAAACAAAGCTTATTATCTTTATCAACGTGGGGATAAAACCTCTTACTGTTTTCAAGATAGAAGAAAGGAAATTCCATGGGAAAGTGATTGTTGAAGCTTATTCTTAGTTCAAGACTCTCGGTTCCAATTGATACTTTCCCGTGAAATTCATCCGTAGTTTCTGGTACGTGAGAAAATCTTACATTTCTATCTCGATTAAGCTGTTCAATGTAATTCTCTATCATAAAATCAAGCGGATTCAGATGTTCCTACATAACTGCGGTCTGCTTTGATTGGAAAGTCGTTCCCAAAAATTTGAGCCAACACTTTACAAGCTTCAGATTTTTTATCGGTATTCTCAACTTCTGTTAGCTTTGATTTCATAGTGGTTAATTTGCTATGGAAATCATCTTGCTGATTCTCAGTCATCTTACTGAAGAGATTGTTTTTTGGTTCAACAGGAAGATTTTGACTAACTCTATTCTGGTTTCCGGCGGACAGACCACTGTTGCTAACTTGTTTTACAACATGGGAAGACGACAGGTTGGTCTTGTAGGACTTTGGGATGTAGTTGCTTTTGACGAAGTAGCTGGCATCAATTTCAAAGATAAAGACGGCGTTCAGATCATGAAGGACTACATGGCTTCCGGTTCATTTGCAAGAGGTAAGGATGCTATTCAGGCTAATGCTTCAATGGTGTTCGTAGGTAATATCAATCAGAGCGTGGATTATCTTTTGAAGACTTCACATCTGTTTGAACCGTTTCCTGATGCAATGATAGACAGCGCATTCTTTGACAGAATGCATTGCTATATTCCGGGATGGGAAATTCCTAAGATGCGTCCGGAGTATTTCACAGATAATTACGGATTCATTTCTGATTATCTTGCAGAGTTTATGCGTGAAATGAGAAAGGTTCCGGAAACAGATGCCTTTGATAAATTCTTCAAACTCGGCAGATGTCTGAATCAGAGAGATACTATCGCTGTAAGAAAGATGGTATCTGGTCTGACAAAGCTTATCTACCCTGATGAAAAGTATACCGAAGAAGACATGGAAGAGATTCTGAGATATGCTATCGAAGGACGTAGAAGGGTTAAAGAGCAGCTGAAGAAAATCGGCGGTATGGAGTTCTATGATGTACAGTTCTCGTTTATCCGTAATTCAAATATGGAAGAGGTAAACGTTCCAGTTCTCGAACAGGGCGGCGGCAAACTGATTCCTGAAGGAACGGGAAAAGCAGGACATGTATATACCGTTGCTAACGGAACCAACGGCATGATGGGACTGTTCAAGTTTGAGAGCACTATGACAAACGGCAGTGGCAAATTCGATGTTACTGGTATGCAGAGTGCCAAGGAAACAAAAGAATCCGTAAAAACAGCTCAAAACTACTTTAAAGCTAATGCTAAACATATCAGTGCTTCCATATCTACTGACAGCAGGGATTATCTGATGCACATTCAGGATTGTCAGGGAGTAGGTCTTGACAGCAATATTTCGCTTCCTGCATTGGTTGCATATTGCAGTGTGGCTATTGACAAGCCTATTCTGCCTCAGTTATGCGTACTCGGCTCTATGAGTATAGGCGGAACTATAAACCCTGTAGAAGAGCTTGCATCAACACTCCAGGTTGCTTTTGATGCTGGTGCAAAGAGAATTCTAATCCCGATGAGCAGCGCAGCAGATATACCAACCGTACCGGCAGAGCTGTTTGCAAAGTTCCAGATTTCGTTCTACAGTAGTCCGGAGGATGCGGTTATTAAGGCGTTAGGAATTGAGTAATGAAATATTAAGAAGGTTATACTGTATAATGAAAATTAAATTTTCGGTAGACGGAATAAAGAACATGGATTTGCTGTATACCTGGCACAAAGAAATGGATGAAACACTAGGATTTGATGTGTCAACAGAGAATTACCATGGGACAGAATACTGTCAAACTGTAATCAAAGATATTGTTGAAGAGTTACAAGATATTGTAGAAGACACCTATATCGGACAACTAGAAAGAATTGCCAACGAAACATTTGAGTTAAAAACTGAGAAATCCACATACCAAGTTTCCTTCGCTATAAACACTTATAACAAAGAAGAGGCGAGGGTCGAATGTATAATTTTTACTGATGATTGTGAGAATTATGATAAGAATCTTGAAAAACTAAAGATTATACTGAAAAATAGATTGATTTTAGATTGGCGTAAATGCACATGGCTTGTAGACGAACAATCGGAATATCTTTGCAGAGAAGCTTTTCAAAAAACGTATCATGTTGAAAATAATCTGCGTGCTTTTGCTAGCAAAGTACTTATTCATTTCTTAGGAGTAAACTGGATTGAAACGTGGGATGCATTGGATGAAATGTATCGTGAACAAGAAGAGGCAAAAGCTGATGAAGAAGATTATTACAGAGATAGACTAGCTTCTGAAACAGGAATGGACATTCTTGATGATGAAAATATTATAGAGTGGTTTGATGAAGTAATTAATGATTTATATGATTCCATCTATCAGCATTATCATTTAGAGACAGGGTTTGAGATTTCAGATCTTTCATTACCTTCTATGGACAACTTGGCTTTTTCTGTACAATGTATGGTTGTTGAAGATGGAACAGCCGTTGTAGAAGTTATCACTGATTATTCGATTGATTCTTCTCTTGGAGGAACAAGTATATGTACTCTTATATGTAAAAATAATAATAAAGAAGTATTTACTGCAGAAATTAGATTCCACAATGGAAATGGTTTTGAAAATGAAGAATGTTTGATGGAAGTTATCGAAAATACAGAGTATGATGATTCTGAAATAGAAGAATTCAAAGAGAAGTTGATAGATGCAATTAATAAGCTTAACCCATATCCCGCTATCCTAAAACAATTGGAATATGAATCAAAGGGTTGTGATTCATTTGTTGCAGACTTTCCTTGCGAGCAATGTGATAAACTTGGAGTTTCATTAAACGAAAGATTTCTGACAATTGGGCGCTGTTACTTTTGTGGTTATGAGCACGAATTAGATACATGTATTCGTTGTGGCGAGTTATTTAATGCAAATGAACTTGAAGACGGTTTTTGCTCGAATTGTGCTGATTATATTGAGAAACAGTAAGGCCTTTTGAATAACAACTTTTCCTTGACGGTTTTTATCTGCTGTAGTATAATATTGGAAGTGCACAATTTCAGGAGGTTACTACGATGTTAGATGCAATTACAGTCGGTGAAAAGATCAGAATGACTAAGAGCATTACCAGCGCTTATCCGATAGATTCAACGGCAACGATATTTTACATAGACGATTTTGATGTAGTTTCTATCGAATGGGCTGACGGAAAGCTGGAGCGTAAATATAACAAATACAAAAGCGGATAGACTGCCATAAAAGGTAGTGCATTATAGCTGATTTCGTTTGTCAGGCGATACCTCCCGGCAAACGCCTTGTTCCTTGTATGTTTCGTTGATACGGTCTATTTCGGTGATCAGCTCACGGCATCTTGCTGTATCCTGAATTTCCATGTAGATGTCAAGCAGAATGTTGAGCAGCTCTGCTTGCTTGTCGATGTACGGTATCATGTCGGGATACTTCTTGCAAATCTCCACAGCTTCTTCTATCTTATCGGCAGCCGAACGGAAGTCATTGTGATAGAAGAAACAGTTTGCTGTCGGGATATGGATAATGTCTATTATCTCCAATTCTGTCTGGAACACCTGTCTTGCGATCTCCTCAGCCTGTTCCGTCAGCTCTCGTGTTTCCTCAAGATCAGGCTTAGCAAGCGTATAGTACCAAGCTGCCACCATATTATAATAGCAGTGATTATCGCTTATCTCAGGCTCATTATCCTCAATAAGCTCATATACTTTGTCGAGCAGTTCAGCGGCTTCATCGTAATAGTCGGGAACGCTCCTTATCAGTATACTTGCTAAATCAAGATAATATCCCGTGAGATACTTCCACTTGCGTTTATCAGTCTCTTGCTCCATTTCGGATATAGCATTATCAGCCGAGTCTATCAGCTTTTCGAGTAAATCGGCTTCCTCATCATTTTCGGGATAGTAAGCACCGCCAAGCAGAGTATCATAATAACAGCCGAGCATATCAAAATACATACCTCTGATGATATGATGGTTGTGCATACTTGTGTAACTATCGGCAGAACGCAGTATTTCTTTGATCTGTGCGGCATTCGCCATACCAACGTATATGTCGATCATCTGCTTATGATACTCCATGACAGTCACCTTTTCCCCGAACCATTGCCAGCAGCGGACAGTTTCCGCTATAACGGGGTGCAGACGTACTCTGTTATCTTCGTAAAGCCAACCTTGTTCAGACAAATCGGCTATCGTTTCAGCCTTAATATCGGGGAAAAACTTGTATATCAGGCTAGTTTCCAGACCTCTCACGTTCAGTAAAGCAAGTATCTTCAGCGTGAGTCTTGCTTCTTTGCTGACAGCACTTGCATCGAACAGAACATAGATAATATCTTCTAACGTATCGTAAACTTCCTCACCGTCCTTTATATTGCCGACTTTTTCCTCTGAGAACTGAGAAAATCCGTTCTCACGGATCAGGTCAAGAGCCGTGTGGATATCGAGCCTGCCTACTGCTATCTGCCTCGCTATAAGCTCCAAAACAAGCGTATGCCCCTGAACAAGCGTGATGATCTCTTCAAAACAGATCCGTTCTTCCTTTGTGAGCTGCCGTTCAAGGTTCAGAGCAACAAGCCTGAAAAGCTCTGAAGTATCAGCTATGGCATTTACTTCGAAAACAGCAAAACTGTTTTTCGGAGGGTTTTGCCTTGTTGCGATAATGGTTTCATATCCGCAGTTGATGATACGGCTCAGGTCTTTGGTGAGCTTGTCCGTATAGTTGTCAAGCACAAACAAAACGCGCTTATCACCGCAGATACGCTTGAAAGCTTTTAGCTTACGGGCAAAATAGTCCTCCAAAGCTTCACCGTCCTGATGTGACACCGTACTGATCTGTAACTGCATATCATCACAGAATGTATGCTGAATATCTCCGTCATATTCAAGATAAGCTATAACATCGTACTCTGTGCGTTTTCTTGTGATATAGTTCTTGATAAGCGTTGTCTTGCCGATACCGCCGATACCCGTCACATACAGCACAGGATTGGCTTGCAGGCTCTCTACTATCTTCCTGATTTCTGCATCTCTGCCCACAAACTCAGGAGATACAGACGGAAGTATCGGAATAATGTAATCCTTTTGGTTCAGTACTTCCACAAGCTCACCGAGGAGCTTTGTGACCTCATCCATGTTTTTGAAGCGGTTTACCGCAGAGGAACGTATCGTATTTCTAAAAATTCGGGTAAAAAGTGACTGAATATCGGGACGCTCCGTGTATTTTTGATACTCACGCTTGCAATCCTTAAATGGGAATCTGGAAAAGCCCCTATGCTCCGTATCATTGGAGTGTCTGCCAAAAAGAAGATAAAAGACTATTTCTCCGACGGTATAGATGTCCGCAGCCGTGCTTATACGTGCGGTCGAATAGGGATTGAGCTGTTCTGGGGCGGCCCAGTCTCTTGTGTAGGAAAACAGCGTATTACAGCCATTATTCACATCACGGATACTGTCAAAGTCGATGAACTCCACAAGCTGTGTTATAGTATCATCAGGAGCATTTTGCAGGATAAAGATGTTCTCGGGTTTCAGGTCAAGGCAGAGAAAGCCTGACTTGTGATAATAGCCCACAGTTTTTGAAATTGTCTCGCAAATTGCCATATACTGCGGTAAAGTGAGTGAATCGAGCTTATCGAGAGTCGTGCCGTTATAGCAGGCAACGTCGATATAAGCCGTACCGTTGGCTTCAAAAACGTGGCTCACCGGCGGAGTCTGATTGATTAGAACAGACTTCTGCCGTACTAAATTCTGCATCTTGCCCGAAGTTATGAAACGTGCCTTTCCAACCTCGAAATCGTCAGCGTTATGTGGAGCGTATTCTTTCAGGATACATTTAGTCACAAGCTCGCCGTGACTGCACTCAGCAAGGTAAGCTATCGTATTGGCACCTCTGCCGAGCTGTTCTATGACCGTGTACTGTCTGCCGTCAGCGTTAAAGGTGTAGCCATTGTTAAGCATAGCACCGACCTCCTTTCACCTATATTATACACTTATCGAAAGACGGAATATAAAAATCAATTCCGTTCGTTCAGAAGATGAAGTGTAAGGATCGGATCATGTGAGTTAGCGCAGTATAGGAGCAAACAGTCGAATGGGTGCCGAACATAGAGCTGTGCAAATCCGCAGGAGATCAACGTATCATTCAACTCTTCGAAAAAATCCATCAGGCGTTTATTGATTTCATACTTGTCAGGTTCATATCCGTCTTTTCTATCCTCGGCTTCAGCGGCCCTATAGTAATTATATAGCTTAAGAAGCATCATTGTTTTACGAAGCACTTCATAAGAGATTTTATTGCCGTTTATTATCTTACCAAGATTAACATCGTTTGGAAGTGATTCGGTAAAATGTTTTGGAAGGTTTATATCGTTATGTCCCTTTTCACGACTTTGATATCGATAACCCAATAATGCATCTATCGTCAAACTATTAAGTCTATTGGGAGAGATTATGTCAGCTAAATCGTCTTCAATTATCCTGGATTTTAATACGTCGATTTCTTTGTTGATTATTGAACGTGCAAGCTGAAACTGCTGCTCATTATCATAGCAATGCTCCGAGAGATAGCGCAGGAACTTCTCATCATCGTCAATATCAAATATCATAGCAGCAATTTGAGACGTTGAGGTATGTGCATTTTCCTGAGAAACAAATCCTTTTGATCTCTCAAGCAATTCGGTCACTACTGAATATGGCTTGTGGTGATAAAGGCAATACAGGAAAACAGCATCGATTTTTGCTTTGATAATAAACGGCAACGAGAGGAAATGCTTCTGAAAGAAAAAAAACGTCTGCTGAAAATCCATCTCAAGGGCATAGCACAAATCATATTTGTTTTTACGGTTAGTGACACCCGGCGTAGTTCCTTTTATCCATTCCTTCACAGTCCGAGGACAGGAAAAACCTAAAAGCTCATCATATCTGCGTTTGATCTCCGCGAGCATACGTTCATTGTCCTCAGCGGTACAAGGCACACCAAGCTGTGTCAGTCTGGCAGATACCCCCTCAAGGAATATAGGACGCGCTTCAAGCTTCATTGCACGTTCGATACCCGCAGCCACATCTTCAGCACTTTCAGGATTGATAGGATCATCGAAACAGGTTTCATCGTAAATAATTTCAGTATATTCATTACGAGGAAGTTCAGGGATATGTTCTTTTTTGGTGCTCATTCTATATGCCTCACTTTCGATATGATATAAAATTGGTTGGTCTGTTTTTTCAGAAAACTCCAATTACATTTTACTTTTAAATATTATAACACATATCTAACACTTTGTGAGAACTTTTTTAGAAATAAAACAACCAAAAATTGCAACATTTTATTATGCAAAACGAACAATCCCCGGATTGAAAATCGCATTAAGAATTACTCGCTACTGATAAATTAACCGCAATTCAGATAGTAGTTTTTTGGGACGGTCATCAGGAAGCTGAAAAGCGTGAAAATATAGCATTTTCGTTGATTGGGTTGATTTTTCAACAAAAAAGTGGTATAATGAACGAGAAAGAAACGGAGGAAAACATATGATGATAGCGACTGCCACAGATATGCAGCTTAATTTCAGTAAGTATCTTCAAGCTGTTCAGCAGGGGGATGAGGTTATAATCCTAAAAAATGGAAAAGAAGTTGCAAGACTTATCCCCTATGATGCCAGCATTTCTTTCCTCACTGATTCGCTTATGGGAATCCTGCAGAATGATTATGAGGACAAGGCTATTCATGCAGAAAGGACAGATCATGAAGATCTTAGTTGATACGGGAACAATTCTTGACGTGCTTTGTAAGCGACCCGAGCATTTCGATGTTTCTTCTAAAATCTGGAAATGCTGTGAGATTGGTCTGACCGAAGGGTACATTTCTGCATTATCTGTTCCCGGCATCGAATATATTCTCCGTAATGAATTCGATAATATAAAAGCGGCGCAGATAATAAAACAGATAACATTTATCTTTAAAGTAATAGAGCTAAAACCTTCCGATCTGAGAGACGCCTCTGAAATGTATTATTCCGACCTTGAAAATGCTGTTCAGATGTGTCAGGCTAAAAGAATGAAACTGGATCTTATTGTAGCAAAAAAGCCTGTATATTTCAGGGACAGTAAGATTCCGGCATTAAAGCCTGCGGAAATATTAGAAGAAATTAAAGGATATAGTTTACAGGACGAAACAAAAGCGTCAAGTTCTCCTTATCACTATGGAGCAGCAAGTATAACATCATCCAAAACCTACTCAATAGATGAAATGCAGTTGAGTTTTGATGACTACCTTAATGGAAACGTAGAAGAGTATAATTGCGGATAAAGGAAGAAACATGAAGATATTATCAAATTCAGAATGGGCCGTACAATGCGATATGTTGAGTTCGTATAGTAAAGTAAAATAGTAGATAAACTTGTTGAAGAAAAGAAAGAACACCTTGATACGATCCAAACATATAAAAAGGTATGTGAGTTATTGGCTGCTCACAAAAATTACAGGCTTTATACTATTACTAATATAAAGAACCAAAAAGTGAAACTTCTGAAAGCGATCGTGATACAATGGTAATATTGGTAGACAGACGCAAAGAAGTTTCAAGTGATTCTTTGCGAAGTTATCCCCTGAATTTGAATACGCTGATAAACAACGGCGGAGAAATTGAATTGTATGCCATCAATTCTGATATGTATCATAGTATCAAGCATGAAACTGAACTTCGGATAAAAAGCAATGTTCCTTACATAGAAGCTTCAATCGATTATTCTGTAGAGGAAACAACAGTTAGAATCGACGAATTTCATAGCAGAGTTTCTTTTTATGATTACAGAGGGAAAGGATACGGTTCCCTCTTATTAGATAGTATGGTTTTTTTCTTAAAGATGAAGAAAAGAAAAAAAATCCGTCTATGCCTATAAGGTTCATCGGTATGCTTTCCTACGTAGATATAGATGAAGAAAAGGATATCGAAATCAGGAACGGTTTCTATGAAAGAAAAGGATTTAAGCTGAAGAACATGAGCAAAGACGGCAAGGATGGAAAAATAGAAGCAATGCTTGAAGATATTAAGACAAAATCAAGGAATAAATAAAAGTTACATATTATAATATATAACGGCTGTGAAAACAGAGATAGGAGGTTTCAGCTATGGAGAAAAACAGACTTGAAGCGTTTAGCGATGGAGTGCTGGCAATCATTATTACTATCATGGTTCTGGAATTAAAACAGCCTGCGGGTGACAAGCTCAGCGATCTTTTTGATCTTGCGCCAACACTGCTTGCGTATCTGCTCAGCTTTGTGTTTGTGGCGATCTACTGGGTAAATCATCACATCATTTTTCACGATGTTAAGACTGTAAATTATCCGATACTCTGGTGCAATATCGCATGGATGTTCGTTATGTCATTCATTCCATTCACAACCGCCTGGATAGGTGCGCACCCAACTGCTTTTGCTCCCGTATCATTGTACTTTCTGGATATGCTGCTGGCTTGCCTGACGATCCACCTTCTGATATATCTCATCGCCCGTGAAAACGGAACTGCAAAGGACTTCAAGCTTGGTCCGCGCAACATTATCAGCATTGTTACCTATACATTAGCGTCATGCCTCGGCGGATTCTGCCCGAAAGTGGCATATATCATCGTGGCTGCAGTATCAGCGTGGTGGATATTCCCGGAAAGAAACAGATGAAAAAGCATTTTTCTCTCACTAAATTATTGTCGAATAAGAATACCCCCGCATACCGGTGATGCGGGAATTACTCATTTCTCTACGCTGATCGTCACGACCAATTTGATAAAGACATTGATTATATACTCACACTACTCAAAATCACAGTATTTCGCCGCAAAACATTCAATCGAAAAAGTCGAAGTTAAAACTTCAGATACGTTCTCGAACGATTGCCAAAGTTTTTTTAGTATACTTAAAAAACTATTGACTAAAAGGATATTTTTGTGGTATACTAAAAACTAAGGAGATGATACAATGGTTCTGCGCAATCAATATCTTGACAGGCTGATTCGCTTGAGAGACAAAGAAATCATTAAGGTTGTTACCGGCGTTCGAAGATGCGGAAAGTCAACGCTTCTGAAACAATTTGAACGATATCTTCTGGAAAACGGAGTCGTTGAGGAACAAATTATTTCAATCAATTTTGAGGACATCTCATTCGATTATTTATTGGAATACCATGCATTGCATCAATATATAACGGAAAGGCTACTTGATGACAGAAAAACATACATTTTCTTAGATGAAATTCAAGCAGTTTCAGACTTCCAGAAAGCTGTGGACTCACTGTTCCTAAAAGACAATGTGGATATCTATATCACTGGTTCCAATGCACATATGTTATCAGGTGAACTTGCAACACTTTTATCCGGAAGATATGTGGAAGTACCGATGCTGCCACTATCATTCTCAGAGTATGCAGAATTGGTTGGCGGAGACGTCAGAAGTGCTTGGAAAAAATACTTCACAAGCGGAGGCTTTCCGTATGCTTCACAGATAGAAGATGAAGAAATTCGCCGAGATTATCTTTACGGAATCTATCACACTGTTTTATTGAAGGACGTAGCTGCAAGGAGAAGGATCAATGACATTGAACTTCTGGAAAGCATTGTCAAATTCCTGTTTGATAATGTTGGTAATATAGTTTCCTCTAAAAAAATTGCAGATAGTTTAACCTCATTCGGTCGAAAAACAACATCCCTGACCGTCGAAAACTATGTCACCGCGTTGTGTGAAGCTTTTATCCTATATAAAGTAGGAAGATACGATGTACAAGGGAAGCAGCATTTAAAATCTCTTGAAAAATACTACATTGTTGATGTCGGACTTCGCAATCTGCTTATTGGCAACCGAAATCGGGATATTGGTCACATTCTTGAAAACATCGTTTATCTCGAACTGACCAGAAAAGGATATCACGTCAGTGTTGGTAAGCTCGGAGAGCTGGAGATAGATTTTGTTGCAGAAAAAGACGGCGAAAAAGCCTACTTTCAAGTGGCAGCAACAGTTTTGAGTGAAGAAACCTTTGCAAGAGAGATCGCTCCATTGAAGAGGATCCATGATAATTACCCCAAATACATCGTCACAATGGACGAAATCCCGATGGATGAGGATGGGATCAAGGTTATTAATGTGGTGGATTTCCTTACAAAATAGGCACTCACACAATGATATATAGTAATGAGAAACAAGATAATAATACTAGAAAAGCAAGCGATACCACACGGAGAATGTCAGGACAAGATAATATTAGGTGTTTTTCGCTGTGTGTCACGCGTGACACATAATAAAATTCCTATCTGTTTAGTAAAGAGGACGTGAATTTAGGCTGTCTATCTTGTCTACAATTACAAGATTACTTTACACTTAGTTAATTATTGTTGACATAACCGACGACATGTGATATTATAAATAGGGGGTGATAGTGACGGAAACCATAGGAAAGCGAATAAAGGAAGCCAGAATAAAAAAAGGGCTGTCGCAAACAGAATTAGCAGGAAAACTTGGCTATAAATCACGATCATCAATAAACAAGATCGAGACGGGCGGAAGAGATATTCCAAAAAGTCAAGTAGTTAAAATAGCTGAAATTCTGGATCTGACACCATCTTATCTCATGGGTTGGGAAAATTCCCCTGCACATAACATCCTCTCCCGAGAGAAAATCCACATGATACCCGTTTATAATAGTATAGATGCAGGCTTCAAAACGTATGACAGCAGTGATATTTCCGGACATCTCCCGTTATATATAGAAAATGACAGCGATGTGAAAAACACTATTTGCGTTACTGTAAGAGAACAATCTATGAGTCCGAAGATCGAGGACGGCGATACAATAGTCGTCCACAGGCAAAACCACGTTGATAACGGCAAGATAGCAATTGTCATGATTGGCGAGAATACGATAGTAAAGCGCGTGGACTTTAACCGCGACCGTCTGATACTGACCTCGTATAATCCCGAATACCCGCCAATGATCATTGAAGGTTCCGAGCTTACAAACGTTAAGGTTGTGGGGCTCGTGCAGCAAATCATAAAAATTATATAAAAATTTTGGTACGTAAAAAATGGTTATGTGTCAAAAATCAAAAGGGCATTTATACTCAGTAAAGACAAATGCCCGGTCTATTATCCATGTGTCACGCGTGACACATAAAAAAAATAACTATATATAATTTTTTATTTTTTGAAAAATCTGCTATAATAATTATAACAGGTCATTTCAATAATAAGAAAGAATGATCTTTAATTATACATGTGTCACGCGTGACACAGAAAGGATGTATTATATCATGGCTATTACCATTTCTATCTGCAACGAAAAAGGTGGAGTCGGAAAGACTACAACTACCATAAATCTTGCCGGAGGACTTGCCAGCCTTGGCAAGAAAGTTCTGGTTATTGATCTCGATCAGCAGCAGAATACAAGTTTAACGCTGGGACATATAAAAGACGGCAAAATTACCATAGCCGAACTTATATATAATTCTGTGGCAGGAATTGAGACTGACCACGCTTCAGCTATAAGGCATAATGAAACTGGTATTGACTACATACCGGCTTCTGATATGCTTACAAACATTACATCAATAATGTCAAATGATCCGGATTATAACTATGTTATTAAAAAATTGCTTTCAAATGACATATATAAACAGTATGATTATATACTTATAGACTGCCGTACATTGCTTGATCTTCTCGTGTCAAATGCAATGAATGCAAGTGATTACGTAATTATACCCGTAGAAAGCGGAATATATGCCTATATGGGTCTGGATAAGATGCTTGATAAGGTATCTTCGATCAATAATAGCACAAATAAGAAGCTCAAAGTGCTTGGTATTCTCCTGAATAAAACGCAGCGAACAAATGTCAGCACATCCCTTGCAGAATCAATTCGCGAGGAATATACAAATATAACGTTTAAGACTGTTATACCATTTTGCCCTGCTCAGACAGAACAGGCTGTGTTTAATAAAAAATCGAATGTATTCGATAAAAAATCCACCCTCGGAAAGACTTTCCTTAAGCTTACAAAAGAAGTCATTGAAAAAATAAAATGATTCGGATGAGGAGAACATAAAATGGCTAAAATTGATTTTAAAGCAATGAAAAATGCTCAAAAAGCTGTCGAAGATAAAGTCGAAGATAATATACCCGAGGGACTCGAAAAAAGCTACACAGATTTATGGAGCGGAGGCAAGGAAACAGTAATACAAGTCGATATTTCCAGGCTGGTTCCTTACTCAGATGAAAACGGAAACGAACAACCATTCAAGATCAACCAGAAAAGAGTTGAACAAATAGCAGAAAGTGCTAAAGATATTGGTATTGTCAGCCCCCTGACTGTTATCAGTAAGGGAGATATATATCAAATAATTTCCGGACATCACAGACTTGAAGCAGCTAAGCTTATCGGTCAGCTGAAGGTTCCATGTATAGTTAAGAACTATACTGAGGATATTGTTTATAAAGCCGTGTCTGAAAGCAATATCCAGAGAGATAAAACATACCCGAGCGAATACGCAAAGATCTTTTCAAAGTATTTCAAAATGAGAGACGATGAAGACTTGACAGCAGAAGAGATAGCAAAAAAGTTCGGCGTTTCAAGAAAAACTATATACAGGTATATAAATGTCGAAAAGCTGATACCTGAACTTCAGTATCTCGTGGATGACGAGATAATAAAGTTCAACGCGGTTGAATACATCAAGGGATTTTCTGAGGATGTTCAGAGAGAACTGTATAATGTTCTTTCAGAAAACAAGCTCTCTCTGACGAGAGTAACTGCTATAAAACTCAGAGATTATATAAACGAGCTTGCAGATGAAATTACAGCTGATGAGATCCTGGAAATGATGACTGTTCCGGACAAGCCAAAGTCAAAAGGTCCCTATAAAAACAAGGTTTACTGTTCTATTTCTGAAAAATACGGGATAAAAATGACGGAAAACGAACTTGATGAACTCACTGAAAAGCTTCTTGAGCAATATTTCAGTAAGAAAAAGAAAAAATAGCCATAAGGCTGTTTCTTCATAAATAATACGCTCTTTACCCAAAAGCAAGACCATGTAGAAATTTTTTCATACATGGTCTTGTTTTTATGTCCAAAAACAACCAATTTAGTGAAGTCATACTACGGCATCGATAAACTATCCGTAAAAATAAAAAAGGCAAGCTGCAAACTTGCCTTTTGAATTTCACTTCTTTTTCTTTATAGTATAAATTGCATATATGATACCTATGATAATGATTAATGGCAAAAGAACTCTTATAATCATCGAAAGCGTAAATACCAGAAGCTTTAAAATTGACGCAGCCGCAAGCACCATGAAGATTGCTGACACTACCTTAACGGCTTTACTTTTGCTTGCTGCAAAAAAGAAAAGTGCAACAAGAAATACGCCTATTAATACAGGAACACTAAATATAATCGTTAACATGATTATTTTCCTCCTTATCTTTTTATTGCCATTTCTCTTCTAATTTTCTACATTATATCACAAAAAAACGATAAAAGTCAATACGCAGAAAATGAGTTTACTGAAAACTTCGTTACCAGTATCTTAGTAAAATAAGGAAAAACAACTAAAAGAACGTTTCTTTTAGCTAATACACTCTTTACCTCACAAAAAAGCTTGACAAATAGAAAAACTTGACGTATAATATATAGTGGGATAGTTTATAGTTATTCTATTAAGTAAAAACACACCGTTCAATACATTCAGTACAGCCAGTGAAGCATTGCTCAATGTGAAGAGAATAATCAACGATAAATCTATCAAAGAAAGGAATGAGCGTAATGACATACGAAAAATGGAAAACCTTAACAGAGGAAGAAAAGCAGAACGTTCCGGACGAGGAGCTTCCGGTTATTCCGGTGGAACAGCTGCGAAACAGCATAGTATCAGCTCGAATGGTGAGAGTGAACGGAGAACTGGGCTGGGAAGCAATTCAGAAAGTAGAAGATCAGGAAAACAAGATGTGGTTTCTGGAATACAAGACTCAGGAACTGGAATGTCAGAAGATCTGGTACAAGTTCAATCCTCTGAACGGAACTTACAGCATGAATCTGTCAGAAACAGAGCCGACAATAGAGGAAGAACCGATAGGAATATACGGTCAGAAGTGGATGAAGTGGATGGAGGAAAACTATCCGGAGAGAGTGACAGAAATGAAGTTCTATCACAAATACCTGACAACAGCCAGAGCGGTGGACAGCAGAGCTTGGGAACACAAAGAACTGCTGGACAGACAGTACGAGAAGGAGAATCCACGTCCGGAGAATTTCGAGGAAGTGCTGACATGGGAACAAACAAGAGCATTTACAGTGGACAGCACAGTGATGAGAGAAACAGTCTTAGTTCCGGTAACGAGACCGTAAAAGATAAATTTGATACATATATCAACCCGTCAACCAATTCGGGCGGTACTAATATAGAAGTTTTTCAACAGATATTATGTAAAGACCTATACAGCGGGCTATAAACAGAACAGGCAGATACTTCAATTACGAGGTATCTGCCTGTTCTGTATTTTTTATAGCGCAGCAATCTGTACATAATATAGATACCATTGTTTTTTGGCTATTTGGGTTTACGTTCATTTCTTGTACGAATAGCATTAGGAGAATCGTCATCTTGCCACGTATGGTCATTATATATGACATCTGGTATCGCTTCAAATAACTCATAAATCAAATCATGAGCTGAATTATTATTTGGAACCGTATGAAATAGCGGAATTACGCCAAAAGAAATGTAAAACAATTGTTTGCGAAGCATTTGATTTGGGGAACAAACCACATGAATGTACTTATATTTTCCGTTTAAAAAAATCTGAGATGCAACATAACATTCGTCAGCAGAGTTATATACACCATTTTCACCCTTATACTTTTGATTATATTCATCTCCTAATAAGGATTCGATAGGTATTCCAAGCTTTGTTAGATATTTAACCCCTGCAAGACTTAGTGAATACTGGTCTTGTATGCCATTTGCTGTATGAACACTACCAGGGATATATATTCCAACTCTTCGATTGCCTTTTCTTAGCTTATTATACAATTCGAATGCAAAGTTTAACCTTTCTTTAAATTCTGAATCTGGCTCGCCATGATTAAGCGGATGCTGAGCTGCAACCTCAATAAGTTCATCTTCATATTGCATATGTATTTTCATGTTAATATCTGCTTTTCTATATAAAGATTCCCAATATGTCCGTGCATTTGTTTTTTCTAAGCCAAAATTAAATGTTGATGGATTTATTAATTCCGTCACTTCAAAAAAAGATAATCTATGCTTAGCTTCATCAATCAATGCATTTATGTAATTATATGTTCGTTTGGCTATCGTATTTTCATTGATATTGCCAGAGAACACAAATGAAGTAGTTCCATTAATAGTTCTTGCAGGTGGCATTGTCATTGACTGATACCCCCATACTTCGGTTTCATTTATGCCCATAATAATTGTTTGACGCAAATATGTAAATGCGCATCCAATATACACAGATCCGACTGTACTTTGATTTGACAAATTCTGTGCTTTTAGCACTTCTCGCTTAATCGTTTTAATTATATTTTCAAATTGTGTCGCAAATGCATCTCTTGATAATTCTTTATCATAAGGCGTTTCAGTATCAGCCACATCATTGATAAACTCAGAATACTTATTCGGTAGTAATATAGTAAAAGAAGTGCCATGAACAAGCGAATCTGCAATGAAATCTGATGACAACGCTGTAATTAAGTTTGCGCCGGTGGTTGTAAGAATATAAATGTTTGTTTTGTTTTTTAAATTTTTAATTAAAACTTGAGGAGCAAGACCACTATCTAAAAAACCTTTAATGCCTCTTTGTTTACAATAGTCTAATGGGGAAATCAAATAATCTACACTATTATTATCACATTCTAACTCATCAGTAATAAAACTATTCGTGCCGTCTGAAATAAAATCGCTTGTTAATTTAATGGAACAATAGTATTTTTTATCTCTCGTAACGATATAAGTGTATTTTCTCGTGCCTTTTATCTTTATGTCCTCAATATATTCTCTTAACACACTTATATGATATGGTACATCACCTGTACCGTTGTCGTTCTCCCAGCATTCTTGGCGTATTCGATCACAAGATAAAGGAAGAGGTGAGTTGTTAGCTAAATACTCTAAAATACGAAATGGGATTCCGGTTAATGCCTCTTCCTTAGGAATACCATCGGTATAGAGTAATTGAGTATCAAAATCAAAATATTTATGTGAATCAAAAATTAATTTAGACATAATGCCTCCCATAGTAAGTACATTCAAAACAAATCCATAACTAATGAAAGAATTTCAAATCTCATTCTGAATCTATTTTATAACTAATAGGGCTGTGTTACACTATAAATACAGAGAAAAAGCAATCCAACATCTAAAATGCTATGTATGATTATAGCATAATTCTGATAGAATTACAACCCTTAAATGATAATTAGGAGGAATCGCTATGAAAAAATATCTTTCCATTATGAGTCGAAAAACAAAGATCAAATGTGCAGGAATTATTATTCTTGCTTTTGTAAGTTCGTTACTTGCCTCTCTTTGGCCTGTAAGACTGGCTGAACTCTACACAAACATTTCCAATGGTACTATCAATACACTGGCTAAAGGAGCCTTAGCCGTTGCAACCTTCGGTTTGATTTATCTTTCTGCCGAGTGCATTACGATACTTCGTAGAGTTATGCTGGACTGCGTAATTGCTACACACGAATCGGAAGTACGTGAAAACAGTGTTGAAAAGCTTCTTAAAATGCCTGCATCATTTTACTCTGGTAGCTTAAGCGGTGAAAAAACAGCACAGTTAAATCAGGGGGTTGCAGGATTCAGTCAGCTCATAAAAATCATGTGCAACGACGTATTCGCCACTGTTCTTACGGCGGTTTGCACGCTTGTACAGGTTTTTCTGAATGCGCCGTGGATTATGGTTGGAATCATGATGCTGTACCTTGCTCTGACAATTCTCATTTCAGTATTCCAGATTCGTTCGCAGAATGGTATTCGTGAAAAAATAGTTGGATACAAGAACTCTCTTGATGGTCAGATCTGCCAGTCCATCATGAATCTTGAACTTATCAGAAGCATGAATGCTGAGGAGTATGAGAAAAAAAGGCTTGTTCCGTCAATCTTGAATATTAGTAATACCGAGAAAAGGCACCACAAATATATGGGATCTTTTGACTGCGTAAAGCAGTTCTGCAAGATCTCATTCCAGATTATTCTGCTGATTGCTTCGGTAGTTCTCGTTTCTAGCGGAAAGATGTCTGGTGCATCAGTAATTACAGTATGCCTTCTATTCCAGCAACTTGTCAAGCCTATTGATGAAGTGTATCGTTTTATGGATGAAACAGCTTCTTCCGTAATCAAAGCGAAGGCTTTGCTCGAAGTGACCTCTAACCCATCTGATGAGGTATTCAACATCAATTCCTCTGGTGAAAAAACCATTGGAAACAAGATCGTTCTTAATGATGTTATCGTAACTAATCCGGCTAAAACTGAACAGATTGCTTGGTACGAAGATATAATAATCCCCACCAACTCTGTAATCGCACTCCAGGGTCCAAATGGTTGTGGTAAGTCTTCCCTTGTAAAGTGTTTGAACAGATATTACCCACATATTCAGGGCACAATTCGTCTTTTCGGTCGAGATCAGTCATCGTTTGACCAGAAAGAACTCACTTCGATGATCTATTACACTCCTCAGAGTTCATTCTTTATTGCTGGCACCGTTAGAGAAAACCTGATGTATGGTATTGAAAGAGACGTATCTGATGCAGAACTGGCTGATGCACTCTATCGTGTTCATTTGACTGGAACAGGACATGGTGATACTGTTATAGATGTAGATGCAAAAGAAGCTCTTGATTCTTTTATCAATGAGAAGTCCGAGAGACTCTCCGGTGGTATGAAGCAGAGACTATCTATGGCTAGAGCATTTCTTCGTCACCCTAAGCTGTTCATCTTCGATGAAATCACAGCTAATTTAGATGAAAATTCAAGAGACTTTGTACTTGCGAATATCGAAAGCTACGCAAAGAGCATCGGCGCAGGTATCATGTACATCAGTCACGATTCGTGTGTAGTAAAGAGATGTGAGGAAATAGTTACAATCAATAACAAGCTTCGCAGGAATACTATGGACAAATTAAGCGAAACAGAGGTGGCATGAGAATTCTTCCCCTTCCACTTGGGGATAAGAGCAAATGATAGTAAAAATGTGGAGAGAACAACGTCTTCACTCTAAAAACACCATATATTTTAAGGAGGTCTTTCAAATGAAAGTATTTACAGAGAGCAGAGAAAACAGAATGGAAATGGACAAGCACCTTGAAGGCAGACCCCCGATGCCTCATGAGCACGACTTCGGAAGACCGCTTCCTCCTCATGAGCGTCATGGCAGACCCATTCCTCCTTATGAGAGGAGAGCAATGATGCACGTTGAGTTCGGTAAAGACGACATCGCTCTTCTGGATACCATCTTCGGTGATCCCGACACCGCAATGGCAGCAGCTTACATCATTCAGAACGCTCCTCCGGAGATCCAGATCCTTGCTATTCAGCTTATGAAGATGAACGGTTCTTCTACTTTCCTAACTGCAAACTCCGGCATTGATTCTCAGGTGAGATTTCCGTCTCCCACTATGGACGAATCTGCACAGAACCTCTACGCAGAGCTTTACGGTGATGCTGGTGCTCGTTTCGTTGGTATTCTGAACTCTTCACCGAATGAGATCGCAGTTATTTCCAGATTGATCGCCTATTTGGATGACAGGACAAAGGAGGTATCGTAATGGATATGCACAGAACTGCCAAAGAAATCGGACTGTTTCTCACGGCTATCAACCTGGTTGCTGTCATGGACAGTCCTGATGTTCAGGATAAGGTAGGGGCTTCAATGCCCCTGCCGGATTCTGACACTGAGAAGAAAGTAAGTGACATAGCTAAGTGGCTTACCGGTTTTGGCAAGCGTAAGTATATTTTCCTTACCCCCGAGATCGCATTGATTGAGGAGCTTCTCAGACAGACCGACAACAAAGCCGAAGTCACAATTGTTATTCCCTGTGATCTTGACCCTGAGATCAAGGAACGATTGCAGAATAATCTTCCTCACGGAGCAATGGTGGAACTGCTCGAAGAACCTCATTTTCCTGCTATGCTCTATCCTAGCAACGGAATGCTTGTAACTTGTGGATACATGGGCGAAGATAGGGCGATGGTAATGGCAGATACCTACAGGATGGTAGAGCATTACAACAGTTTCCTCGGCAAGAAGGTCTTTATTCCTTATACTGAACTTACCTCAGCGGCTCGCTATGATGGCTGGATGGAGGTTGGACAGGACAGGATAACAGAGAAATGGAGGAGTGGACATGAATAATACAGCTGTAATCTCAAGCGGTGGTTTGAGGGAAAAGTTCAAGACTGAAAGAAAACAGAGTGCTTTGTTGGAAAAACTCAAAAAGAGTGGTTCGCTGATTCTTATCGCTGCGATGTTTGTCATCGGAAGTGTGGTAGCCCTCTTTTTCAATATTCCTATCAAGAGTGTAATGAGCAACTACTCCTATGATGTTCTGGTCATTTTGATCGTCATGGAGTTGTTTACCAACTTGATTGCAGAGACCGGCATCATGCAGCTTTTAGCTATCAAGATAGCAGAAATGTCCAAGGGTAAGAAACGCCTGTGTCTCATGATGTTCGGTGGGATGATGTTCCTTATCAGCTCGTGCTTGAATAACATAACCGCAGTTATGATGATCCTGCCTATCGTGTTTGTGCTTCTAAAAACTCTTGAAGTGGACAAGAAGTATGTATGTACGTTCTTTGCAGCTATTCTTGCTCTTAGTAACACTGGCGGAGCTGCGTCACCTGTTGGCGATTTTCCAGCAATTGTCATTATGACTAGTGGTATTACTAGCTTTCTTAGCTATCTTACACACGCTTTTCCTCTCTTTGCAATCACTTCAGCGGTTCTGATCGCAGTTTGGGGATATCACGTAAAGAAAGAGAATGATGATGGTGCATTAAGAAAGTTAGCTGTTATCAATCTTAAAAGCCAGTACAAAAACATCGAAATCCGATTTGACGTTCTGAAACTCCTTGCGGTTGTTTTTGTGGGAATGTTCCTTGCCTGGAGCTTTGTCCCTCAGAACATTATCCCCCCTGAGATCATCGCTATACTTGGATACGGAATCGCCATGGTCATCTGCTCGGTCAAAAAAATCAAGGTTCGCCAGATCATGGATCTTAAATCCGTTCTTACTATCGCTTCCTTCCTTTTCTTTGCGCAGGTAGTAAGTCAGACAGGTGTTCTGAATCTCCTTGCAGCTTATCTCCAGAATCATATTGATAACCCGAAAATCCTTGTAATGGTAATTATGGTCATTACATCACTTGTGGCAGGTATCTTTAGTGCTGGTCCGGCTGCTGCGGCGATGATGCCAATAGTTGTAAATATCTGTCAAAACTCTCTTACTGGACAGTCAGACTGGATTGCTGATGCCTATGCAGCAGCAATCTGTGCCGGTTCAAGTCTCTTTATGTGGTCTGCAACCGCCGGATTCATTTTGAGTGGCAAGGTAAACGGTGCAGGTATCGAAGCCGAAGATGGTAAGAAGACTTCTTGGGGAGTAGGTCAGTACTTGAAATATGGATTTGTGAATTACGCTATTCAGTTAAGTATCGCATTAGTGGTTATCGCAGTGGTATTATAAAGAAAAGACGCATAAAAGAGGCTGTTACACTTGGTTTTAGTGCAACAGCCTGCCTCTCTTTATTCGTCCTCATCACTACATTCATCCAAACCGTGAAGTAGCTGAATGTATACACACTCTGCACGTTCATGTTCCTCGCCATCTGTAGACATCATGAGTTCAAGGAAATACGCTTTCGCTTCTTCATAGTCCGTCCAGACCTCTCGCTTGCCGTTGCAAACGGTAGTGACTTTGTTTGATCTCGGCACTGCCAATTCAGATATTTTCAACATAGCTGTTCCCTCCAAAAGATTTATTGTGAATCCATTATAGCGGATAATTCTTCCGGAGTCCAGATCTGCGGAATAATTGTAACCATTCTTGTGAAGTTCGCAGCAATTTCAAACGCTGATCCGGTGCAGAGCGCACATATCGGCTTTCGGTGCTGTCAGAATTTCTCCTGACAGCACTTTTCTGTCAATGCTTCAACTGCAAGACCTTCGTTTGCAGAAACAGCAGAGGGTCGATGATCTGAACGGCAAGGCTATCGACTTCTTCAATATCCTCCTTGTAAACCTTGTTCGTGACATTTGCACGACGGGCGATCTGGTTGATATTGTTGGCAACATTATTGGCGATGCATGCGAGCTCCTTCAGCTCATTTTCGCTGACCTGAGCGATGTATCCCTCAAAAATCATCACACGAACAAATCCACTGAGACTGCTCATACCGCTGTTTTCAAACTTTTTCTTGATAGCCGCCATTCCTTCGGGGCTGACACGGACTTTCAGGTACAATGTACGCTTCTTTTCATCTTTCATTTCTCGTGTTCTCCTTTTTATTATTTCCTTAATTCGGGGTTGTAGGGGCAGCGCCCTCTGCCAAGCCTTATGCATTGTCGCAGGGCAGGGATAACGGTCATAAGAATGCTAATCTTAATCGTTGGGGTATAGAGACTATTTCGGGTATTCTCAAAAAGCCTGAATATGCAGGTCACACTGTCAACTTCCGTACTCATGTGAAGTCCTACAAAAACAAGAAACGTGTGGATAACCCAAAAGAGGATTGGCTGATTTTCGAGAACACTCATGAAGCTATTGTCACTCAGCAGGAGTTTGACTTGGTTCAGGAGCTTCGCAAGAACAAACGTCGCCCGACAAAACACGAGGAAGTCAATCCGTTTTCAGGCATCTGCTATTGTGCTGACTGCAGAAAGAAATTGTATCTGTGCCGTTCGACAACTATGACTGCCGATCAGGAACATCTGAAATGTGGCACTTATGCAAAAGACAAGAACGACTGTACAATTCACTTCATCAGAACGATTGTTCTGAAAGAGATTATACTAGGTGAGTTGAACAAGATGATTTCCTTTGTCAAGGAGAACGAGGACGAGTTTGTGCAGGCAGCGATGGATAATTCTGTTCAGAAGCAGTCCTCAGAGCTTGCCAAGTCCAGGAAGAAGCTGAGAGCAACCGTAGCAGAGCTGACCGCTTACATTGATACTGCCGAACAGAAGTCAGCCGATATGACCGCATTCATCATGGCAGTACAGAAATATGAGCATATCACGGAGCTGACACCTGAGATTATGCATGAACTGATCGAGAAGATCGTCGTTCACGCTCCTGACAAGAGCAGTGGTCACAGTACACAGGAGATCGAGATACACTATCGTTTCGATGTTGCCGTTACAACTGCTGTCGCTGACAGCATGAAATACGACAAAAATAGAAAGGCTGCGTAACCGCCATGGTTACGCAACCTCATCTTCAAATCATAAAACTTCTTTACGAGTACCCGCCTTTCGGCTGGCGGGTTTGTTGTTTATGAAGAAGAATGTGATATGATAGGTGTTGATAAGACAGAATTATCATTCGCAGATCAAGTAGATGCTGTAATGAATGGTAACTTCCCTTTCTATAGTGCGCTTGCGCTGGAAGTTTGTGATACACCCAAGATCTTAGAAGATATAGGCTGCGAATAATTGCCTATGTTGTACACTCAAAAGCATCTAAAGAACGCTTTAGCCTCAAAAGACAGGAAAAAGCATAAGCATGGTTTATGTATCAATCAAATCACTGCCTGACTTATTTAATTCAGCTGCGGTTATTGCGGATTCACCAACGAAATCAAATAGCGCTATTGTTATTACATGTGAACTGGATAGAGATAATAATTGCATTTCGTATTTCAACAAACAAAAAAAGCCAAGATCTGTTCTCGTCTCTACTGCTCCAATTGCCGAAGGCGTTTAACAATCTTGACTATGATATTATCTTACATCAAAGCAACAATATTGTTAAGACCTCTGGTGTAAGAATAGATGGTATAGATAACAAGAACCAAATGACACTTGAAAGATGGGGAGAACAATACTCCGAATTAACAAGTTCATTTAACCCTTAATAATATTATACAGCAAAATGATAGTATTGTCAATACCTGAGATGAAAAAATAAAAGCCAATTTACATCTAGTGTGCTCGGACTACAATCATTCGAGGGCTTTGATGTTCTTGACGATTTTGCCGCCGCACGCTCGTGACTTTAGTCATGAGTTAGGCGGCATTTCCTGACATTCTGTTGTGCATGGTCGAGGGTATGTATATTCATTGTAATACCATATCGTAAGAACTACCAAATACAGGAAGTCCTGATCATATACTTCGTCTTGTAAACTGTAAGCCTCAATTAAGAATGTCAGATACTATAATTCTTAAGTGAAAGACAGCTAAGTGAGTAAGATTAGCTGTCTTTCTGCATCTTAAACCTCATAAAAAAAATTTGAATTCTGTTTGTGTCACGCGTGACACAAACACAGAACAACTTTTAAGTATATAAAATTTTAAATTCTTAAAAAAATCTACTATAATAAATATATATGGAATCCATCGTATTTTGTAGCAACTGTAAGCGACAGAAGTCTTAAACAGGTAACAGATTACATTAATTCTCAAAAAAAGAAGTAGAAGGAGGGAGTCAGCAGTATGCAGATATATACGACTTACAGCGTTAAGATCAAGCATTACAACAACATCTTAAAAGATACCGTTATCGTATACAGACATGCTGTAGATTACCTTATCAAAGTATGTCTTGATAATTGGGATAACATTGTTACATTCAAAGGTGTGAGTAGACTCACATATATTGAAACACTGATCCATACTACAAAAGATAATCCCGATCCAATTTATGATTTTGATGCCAAATTCTATAAGATGCCAAGCTATCTGCGCCGTGGTGCAATCAACGAGGCTATAGGCAAGGTATCATCTTACAAAAGCAATCACTATAACTGGGTTAATAATCCAGTTGGAAGAGAACCATCGTCTCCAAAAGCAGGATATACATTCCCTTCTATGTACCGTACAGTAATGTACAATCAGACCGGTGATTATACTGCCCAGATCAAAGTCTACATCCGTAATACATGGGACTGGATAACGATAAACCTTAAAAAGTCTGATATGGATTATATATACAGACATTGCAGTTTTCGCAAGCAATGCGCTCCAACACTTCAAAAACGAAGCAAGGAGTGGTTTTTGGACTTTCCGTTTGAGGAAAAGGTCAAACTTGCAGATACATCTGTACACGAACAGACCATTGTTGCTGTAGACCTTGGGATCAACACCGCTGCTACGATTTCCGTAATGCGTTCAGATGGCACTATTCTTGGAAGGCATTTTTGTAAGCTTACCAAAGAAACAGACCATCTGATGCATAGCATTAACCGTATAAAAAAAGCTCAGCAGCATGGTAACTATAAAACACCAAGGCTTTGGGCAAAAGCCAAAGGAATCAATCACGACATTGCCACTAAAACAGCTGCCTGCATCGTAGATATAGCCGTTCTTTATAATGCAGATGTTATTGTATTTGAGCATTTAGACAAGAACGGTAAGGTCCGCGGTTCTAAAAAGCAGAAGCTCAAGCTGTGGCGCAGTCAGGAAGTACAGTCTATTGTAACGAATAAAGCTCACAGACTAGGTATGAGAGTAAGCCGTATCTGTGCATGGAATACGTCACGCTTTGCCTACGATGGCAGTGGTTTTGTACTTCGTGGTAAATTCGGTGGTTTCAATACCTATGAGCTATGCAAATTTCAAAATGGCAAGACCTACAACTGTGATCTATCTGCTTCGTATAATATCGGGGCAAGATATTTCATACGTGAAATATTAAAATCCTTGGATGAGAATTCAAGGTTGCTCATTGAGGCAAAAGTCCCTCAATGCTGTAAGAGAAGCACCTGCACGTTCTCTACCTTAGTTAACCTGAATGCGGAAATTATTGCTCAAACAGCATAATTTTCTGAGTTCAGGCTGTATGGTAGAAACGTAGTCCGCCTGCCTAAAGTGGGCGTGTCCGCTAGGACACTATAGGAAGCACGCGACTTTAGTCGTGTGAGGCTTCACTCTAATAATAGTATATAGCAAAATGACGATAATATCAAGTCTTTCGATTTAAAAAATTCTGCGAACACCTCAGAGATCAAAAGGGAGCCTGCAACAGATACAACCGATGAAAACGGCATAGTATTTTCTATAATACAGACAAAAAGCCCCTGCATACAGGGCATGGGTAAATGCGTTTTGAATTTTACCACATTATTGAAAATGTAATAATGACTCATTTTTTTGTAAAGAGGCTGCTGCGGATGCAACAGCCTCTTATTGTTACTCAAATTCGTCGCGGCATAGCTCATCTAGAGTTACTTTTTCACTTAAGAATATGATAGCTTTTTCATGTCCTATTTCTCTATCTCCCTAGCAAGTGAGAACATATCCTGATAGGGTACAAAGTCCAAGGGGTACTTAGCTATAGCATTTTCGATTTTATCTATCAAGATGTTATTATTCATAATTACACCTCCATAAAAAGAGGGGCTACCCCTTGCAGGATAGTCCCATTGGACTTAACCGAACTAAATTTGGTCAATCATCTATCATTTCAAATAACTCTATATCATTTTCCATAGCAAGCTGTTTAGCATTCTTAGTAAACTTAGAATTGGTAATAACCGCAGCCTTATTAGCGTTATAGTGCTTACGAGCAGCGCATACCTCTTGTACTGCCTTCACTCCGACAGTACCTTTGTACCGCTTACACTGAAATACCCAGCTGTTACCACGCCAATCCCTTGCTGTCAGATCAGCACCATAGTCACCTGTTATAGGCGTAGTCTGCACCTTCCGAAAACCTCTACCTAATAGATACTTAGCACAGTATAGTTCGTAGTCCCTACCTGACATATTTTCAGTCTTCTTTGACTTATTGATCAGATATAACAAGCAGGCTATTATTAGTGCAATGACTAATGATACTACACTATTACCATACTGCTTGTTTTCCAGATCCGTTTTGAATATTACCAGAAAGAAGACCAAAAATATAACTAGGATAATGTTTACCAGGTCTTTGACAGCTTTCATATGATCACCCTTTCAAAATCGGTTCATGTACCCCCTGTACCCAGTTCATTTCCTTTCCATACTTATACATTCCCTGATATAAAGGTTTATTGTTAGCTATGCTTCTCGCACTTGTATTCTGGAATTTAGTCCCCTTACGAGTTCTATATCCGAGATCATTCGGTTCATCAGCTATGGTAAGCATCGGTATTTTTTCATCGAGACGCTTAAACACATATTCAACTATAGGCTTTTCTTCATCGTTGATAATAAGCTGTCCATGCTCTATCTTATAACCATAAGGACACCTTCCACCTGCATAGCCACCACACTGAGCTTTCATACTCCTACCTTTCCCGGTACGAAGTGCTATGTTCTTACGCTCTTGCTCAGCCACAAATTGCAGCAAAGCTCTATAGATATTGGCAAACTCCCCACCCTCAACAAAATCTTCTTTGGTAGAAAGCAGTTTTATATTCTTCTTTTCGAGAGTGTACAGATAGTAAAAGTACAACTTAGTATCACGAGCAACTCTATCATTCTTGAATACTATCACTGCCTCAAATGGTGGGTTTGTTATATCACCATAAAGTATTTCATCGAAAGCAGGACGATTATCGGAAGCAGCACTCACTTCATCGATCTTCCAATCGACTATGGAATAATCATGCTGATCAGCATAGGACAATATCTCTTTACGCTGAACATCTATACCATACTTATCATCGTTAGCCTGCTGAACTGTTGAAACTCTTATATAGCCTATTGCTTTCTTAAGATCTTTCATAATGATACCACTTTGTTGTATTTAGTATAGCATGTTTGTATTTACTTGCCAAGAGGTTTTTGCAAGTTAAATGTTTTTTTTGCGGAATTTTCGACACTCATACGCCCGGCTTATATACCCTCATTCATTCCCCCGGTACCCGATTTAACTGCTAACATGCAGCAGCCGGAACCAGATCGCATAAATATATACAATTGATATATGTTAGTATTATTTAAAATGCTGATTTGTATTTAATCTTGAAATTAATAACCTCTGCTTGGAAGCTTCCAAGCAGGGGCTACTTTTGGTGGCGCAAAAAATCTCACTCCCCTACCCCGATAGTCTCTACTGTTCGAGCGTATGATCAGTTTACTTTGATAGTTCTTATGCAGATCTGATTTTAAAAAGGAAATTTAATTTTCGCCTTAGCTGAAAAATCCGAGAAAGCATTTTTTACATCATCGAGTGCTTCCGGTACTACTTCAGAAACTGTATCCACCACTCCAGATGCTAGATCCTGTGCTTTTTCAGCAATGATTTCAGCTCCTTCAGCACCAAGTTCTACGGCTGTTTGATATGCTTCAGTAGCAAGTGCGCATCCTACTGTTCCGCCAACAATAGAACCTCCAACACTGCCAACTGGTCCTGCAACAGTACCGATAGCTCCACCAACAGCTCCACCTACCACGCTTCCCGTGACAGCAGCCGCATTTTCTCCCAAATTATATGCCAGTTCCTTTCCGCCAATTTTTCCCTGTGCATAATCTGAGATATCATCATATGATTCAACTGCGTAAGAAACCGCTGCTGCCGGAAGGCATGATCCTCCGACTTTGCTTATCAAAGCACTCGAACTCTTACTCATAGTCTGTGATACAGCTGTTGAAATAAAAGTTGTTCCATAAGCTATCCCTCCAGAAGCTGCTGTATCCTTAGTAACATCTACAAATGCTTCCTTAGGAGTTATTTCACCTTCCATAACCTTATTAACATTGTCAACTGTAGATACGCACGCAGTTATCGAAGCAGATAAAGCGGCACTTTCAAGTCCGGCTTTGTTGCCGACACGAGCTGTTTCCTGTGCAAATATTTTAGCCGTATACAACTTCGGATGCTTTGTAGCAGCTATTGCTTCGCTTGAAGTAACAGTACTCTTTTCGATCATCTGATCGATCTTATTGTACCTATCGATAGAAGCCTGTTTTTTTTCAGCAAGCTCTCTATTACCGCTTTTTGCTGCATGCCGATACTGTTCCTCAAGTTTTTCGATTTTTTCAGGAATAAGTTGTTTAACATCATCATAATAATCTTTAGGTATCTCCATTTTATCAACCGCGCCATCATTGAAGTATTTATCAAATGATTTTGATTTCAGCTTTCTAAGGCACTCTTCTCCATTTTTACCGACGAATTTGACTTGAACTCTTTCAACAATGTTTCCATTGCTGTCTATGCGAACTTTATCTACATACTGGTCGTTCTTTGCAATACCTTTAATTGCTTTATCTGCAAGGTCATCTACACGATAGGTGGTGATGCCTGAGCCTGAGATCTTTGCTTGCATATTCTCTTTTGCTGTACTAATGACCTCTGCTGAAAAGCCTGAATGTTGTTTTAGATTTTGGTGATAATTATCCGGATTTATCTTCCATGCCCCTATGTCTTTCAGTCCTAGCGTCTTTTTTCCATCACCAAGATCCTCTCCGCTATACATTTGCTTTGCTGTATCTAAAAAATTATTTCTAAAAGCAGATAAATCGGTGTTTTCAGCAAGATCAACATCCAGCCAGTTTGTAATATTTTTGTCGATAGATTCATTTACACCGCTGAAAACTCCAGCTTCAGGTTTTATTGAACTTTCAAAACCACTGTGCAAAATTTTCATTTTAGATTCAATATCAGAAATACTGTTATCTAATCCACTTGTTTCCGGTTTATCAAAATTCATTATATCTCCCCCTTTGCTGTCAGTATATAACAGATACTGTCATATTCGTCATCAGAAAATCTCTTCAGTTTATTTTTTACAAGCGCTTTCAGTTCTTTAGAACCTTCGATTCTCATAAAAGTCTTGTCATCTATATCTATTACAGCTTGTACAAATTTTTTCAGTATAGGTATATCCTGAGTTTTCCATACCATAATACCACCATAAAGGTCATACTCTTCTATCAGAGAAGATATTCTGTTTTTGATATCACGAGATATATTAAGCACCTTTAATGCTGCCCGCAGGCTACTTTCTTCTATCTTCTTTCTCTTTATCCACGGCTGCATAAGCATACATATCAATTCTGAACGTGCTTCTTTGATCGGCTTTATCTCTGTTCTGGATTTGTATACATACGGCGAATCGATGATGTTTGCTTTATTTATCATAGTAAGCACAGGATTAATCCAGTCATTTTGATATACCACAGCAACACCACTGGGGAGTTTCGCTATCTCATTTACCTGATCCTCGGTCAATCCGACAGAGCGTCCAACAGCTTCCCTGTCATTTGCTTCCGGTGTTCTCAGAACTATCTTTGTGTTTGTATTCTTTATGGCTGCAATATCTACCGATGAAGGCGACTGATCAACGATTATAAAGCCTTCACCATATGTTCTTATTTCAGCTATAGTGTTTGTAAGCATTTCAACGGATTTTCCGATCAATTCTGATGAACCGCCATTACCCGTATTTTTAAGTAAGTTGTGTGCTTCTTCTAGGACAGTTATGTGCTTAAGTCCGTTATTATTTTCTGTTTTCCTGTCAACACGATATTCATTCAGGATATATACGATCAGTCCCATGAGAAGTGCTTTTGTTTCAGTTGATTTCACTCTTGATATGTCTATTATACAGTTATTATCAAACAGTTTATAATACGGGGTCTGATCTGTCGTGAAAATATATTTGTTTAATCCTACCGTAAGCGATTTTACTCTTGTCAGCAACGCACCTCTGTAATTTGATTTTATATCAGAAGCATAATCCGAATTATCTATTAACATCCCGAGCTGTTCGGAAAGAATTTCAAAGTCCGGATATTCCGCAACATCTCCTTCAAAAGTTGAAGAGCCAAGATCCCAACCTACAGCTTCGTAGGAGCGAAGTATAGCATCCTTAAAAAACGCAGGCATTGCATCATACATCGGCCAGCATACTCCGAATATTTCCACCAGACCGTCAACATGCTCTAGTACATGGATAGATTCAGGGAATCGGAACGGATTAAGATTTATAAGATCTGATATTTTGGGATTAGTAGAATATACATTAACATCATCCCAGTTTCCAAAAACATCTTTGTATTCACCTTTAGCAGGTTCGATAACAAGAAAAGGTATTTCATCCTGATGCAGCTCTGCCAGCATCTGATAGACGGCATTGCTTTTTCCCGAACCGGTCGAACCGGTAATGAATGTATGCATATTAAGGCTTCTGTTATCAAGCTCAACTTTTTTCTCTGTTATCTGTCCGAGATCAAATACTCTGCCAAGTAACATAGTATCATCAGATTGGTCTTCTTCGCTTTTTGAAAATAATCTATATGAATTAACTTCTTTTCCGAATTCTGCGTGTTCAATTACCGGTAGTCCGGGAACCGTAGTCCTTGGAAGTCCCAGGTGCAAGCCCAGATCCTTTCCACTAACTGATGTGGCTGCATTCACAAGTACATTTCCTCCATACACAAAGCGAGGATGCATAAATCTGGAAAGGTACATCGTCAGATCTGAAAAATTCCCCACAGTCTGCGGATTATTTCTTCTCCACGAATTTATAGCTGAAACTTCTCTTCCTGATTTTTCACCATTCATAAGTGACCGATAATTGCTGGCAGCAATTTCAGCAGCTGACATATCATCAGAGATAAAATAACCTGCTGTGTCCCACATACCGTAACTGTCAAATTCATCAGTTCTTTTAAGATTTTCATCGATAAGCGCCATAAGATCAACGACTGTCTTATTCTCTGTTGTGGACATAACCGAGTTTGATGTTGTGGTCGTTACCTGTTCATTCGGAGCAAGGGAGTTGATAAAACCATTAAGCTGACCTGAGATCTGTCCGCCAAACATTGCTCCTGTACTCAATCCTCCTGCCTTACCAATAGCTGCAGCTCCACCTATGGCACCACCTACAACACCGGCAATTGATAATACAGCACCCGTTATCATAGCAGCCTTCTGTTTTCCGTTCATTTCAGCAAAAGATCTGGAATGTGAAGATGAATCAGTTGTACTGTCAGTATACTGAACTCTTGCCAACGGTGATAGCTTGGTATACAGATCCTGATAACTTTTTCTCAGCATCTGAACCGTCTGCGGAGACTGATTTTGTGCGATTATAATACCTGTGTATTGTCTGCCATACATTGCAAGAGCCAGTTTTTCCAAGCCCTGAACAAACTGTTCATTTGCCTGTTCCGTATTTTTACAATTTCCAACAACACTTACCGATGCAATATTGTTCTGATCTAATATTTTTCTTGACAGTTTTCCAATGCTCGTCCTGTCTTCGCTAACTATTTTAACTCCGGGGAAATTTCCGATAAGTGTATTTTTCAGTGTATCACCAAGCGTCACCATTGAACGCTTTTCAGGATCATCATCTGATGTATTGCTCCTTACCCCGAGATAAAAATTTGTTTCATTACCATCAGAATCAATTATTATGAAAACCGATGCGTTATATGTAGATAATGTATTAAAGACCGTAGTAAATTTATTAGTAACAGACTCGCCCTTACGATAAACCATCTCTGTGATCCTATAAATACGAATATTATTTATTAGTTCATTTTCAAGAGAAGGTAGATCTCCAGCCGGAGCGATCTCCATTTCATTAAGTCGTGCCAGATATTTTTTTCTTATACCCTCATCTATTATCTCAAGACGATTATCTATCGTCATTTCTTCGGTCGATGTCATCACATCAGAGTTATAGGTAGCTATTTCGTCCATCTTTGTTTACCCCCTTTCGATCAGATGAAGTTTATCATTTATCTGAGAAAGCCAATCCATATCATTCTGCAAAAGCTGTTCATCTTGCGAAAGCTGTTTTGAGACGATCTGCTTTTCTTCAGTCTTTTGCTTTATTATCTGATGTATACGATTATGATAAACATTTGCAAGAACAGCATAATACTTTGTAAGAGTTTCTGTCCAGTTATCGACAACTCTCTGACAAATAGGACCATATTCTTCCACTGCCAGTGTTCTCCACGCTTCATATGTATATGTTACTTCCATTACCTTATCATTATTAGCATCAGCATTGTTTTTCAACCTATCGAAAAGTGATGCCTTGCGAACTATATATTGTTCTGTTTTGATATCCATAAACTTTTCTGTAAGTGATGGAGTAATATACTCCTTTGCTTCGTAATTGAAATCCACAGTTGGTTCAAAATCCGGGTCCATTTTTGTATCAGAAAACCATTTTCCGAATAGTTGATCGATCTCTGCGCTTTTTGCCACAGAAGCACTATCTATTTCCGCTACAAATTCAGAATAAAATTTATCAAGCATCGTATTAAATTCTGTAGCCATTGCAATTGCTTCATCCATATTAGTAGTCTTTGTCTTTTTCTTTCTCCACTCGGAAATTTTGAAGAAAAATGATTTCATTGAAGATACATATTCCGTAGGTATGATCAGATTATCACGCTGATTGAAAAGATCATCAGCGTTTTTTAGAGTATTTATATCGTTTTCAAGTGAATCGATCTTCCTATGTATACCTGAATTTACTATCTTACTCTTTTCATTCTCCTCATCTACATCCGCCTGTAACTTACTGATAGTACCTTTTAAAATCCCAAGAACTTTTGTAATGTATTCAGTAAGCGGATATACTTCAAAATAATCGCTTATGACCGCATCATTAACATCATTTATGATATTTGGGGTATGTATCCCAAGATCAGAGATTATCCTTTCGATCTGAGGTCTGTTTAATTCAGCACTAATGCAGAAAAAGAGTTGTCTGCTGCTTATATCATCACGGCATATTATTGATCTTAGGTCTCTTTTGTTGCGATTTAGATCGTGAGAATCTATAAACATTACTATTGGTGTATTCGTAAGATCTGTGGTTGTCAGTTCATTAACATTATCTATATTTTCAATATCTATTTTCTCGTCACAAAGTGAAATAGAGGATATTTTGTTTCCATTTATCGTTATAAATGAATATGGACTATCGAGTACCTCTTTATTATCATCTTTAAAAGCCTTATAATCAAATCTACGATTGGGATGCGCATCCAACCATGAAAAAACATCATAAATACGTTTGTTTTTTATAACTGGTTCTTCTAGCTCGTTTTTATAAAAGAATGCGACTTCGTTATCTGTTACCCCTGCTTTTCTAAATGAAGATTTTATTAGTTCGTAATCCGACTCTGTACCTGAAAAATAAAAATCAAATCCATAACCGTTCATCTCATCACGAAATACCTGAGGGAGTAATTCGACCCATTCCTGAAGTTTTTTATCACGATATTTTTCTATAATACTATTTATTTTAGGTGGCTGATCATTGAATTTCACTACTGTTTCCATTAAGTATGGATTATAGCTTAATTCTGTTTTTACCATAGTTGATCACTCCTTTAATAAAAATAAAAGGCAACGCCAAAAGCATTGCCTTAATCAGCTATAAACCAAAAATCTATGCAACCGGCTGTCATACTCTTCGAGCTTAGACCCTTAGCTTTGCGTCACTGCCTTTCAGCAATTTTGCCTTTGTGATATAATATATTTTTATTATATACCATGTACTTGTAATTGTCAATGAATCTGTACGTATCCTGCTTATTTAAAGATATATTTGGTATTACACACAAATTATCCATTTATAATATTGCACTTTGATGAAAGGCCATTTTACATTCTTGTTTTAGTAATTGGGCTTATATAGACGATTGTCTAGTCCAAACGGCTTCTTTTCTGTGATTTCTCCCGGATCTAACTTCTCATAATGCTCTTCACACATATACATCTTCGCATCGATGTTGTCGATGTAGTGCAAAACAAATGCTTCTGGAATAGCCGGACAGGATACTGTCCCCCACTCCTGCGTACCGTGGTGCGAAAGTATCATGTGGATCAAAAGCTGAACTTTTTCTTTGTTGTAGTTTCCGTCCGACGCAAAGCCTTTGATAAGCGAAGCTCCCATATATAAGTGACCTAACAGCACTCCGCTTGCCGTAAACTCAGCATCACCGCTGATCGAGGTCTTATATTCCCATACTTTGCCTATATCGTGCAGGGCTGTACCACAGAGAAGCAGCTCACGGTCAAGGTTCGTATATACTCCACAGAGTGCATCGGCAGCCTTGACCATACGATAAGAGTGGTACAGCAGACCACCCCTGAGATTGTGATGCATAGATACAGCGGCCGAGGAAGTCATAAAACTATCTTTATACTTTGTCAGTATCTTCAACGTAAGATCGGACAACGGCGTATATTTGCCATCATAGTCGTTTGAAGAGCTTTCGATCAGACTGCATATTTCGGTATACATCAGGTCTAAGTCCACGGGTGGGAGCTTAGTGAAGTCATTGACCGTAAGTGTGCTGTCTGCTGTCGGTCTGATCTGCACTATTTTGAAGCTCTTTGATCCCTGATACTCAGAAACAGATATCTCTGCATCAGCTATCGTGTCCTGCCTGATACCGAGAGACGCAAGACTCTCTTCCGAGGTATCGAACATCATAGCCGTGACTTCCGAAAAGCCGTCTTTCAGCGATACTCTCACAAATTTATTGCCGTTTCGTGCGGTATTTTCCTCGATTGCAGACACCAATACAGGACGGTTGATCGTGCTGCCGATCTGAGCATCGGAGAATTTTATATACTGTTCCTTATCCATAGAAGTTCCTTTCTTAGTATTAGAATGTCACACCTGAAAAAGCGATCAGGTTATTGATGTACTTGACAAAACTCCTCAAATTTGGAGGAAAATCGTTGCAGCCGTAATGTTCAAGTACGCTGCCGTTATCAAGAGTGACCTTTACTGACCATTGTGTTCCGTCATCAATATCACCATTGATATATTCCTTATTCCAATCATCTATACGGTACTTTAAGAATACATCGCTGATGAATTCATTCCATTCGCCTATCCTTATCTCTTTTGTTATGTCATCAACCTTGCCCTCACGAAGTAGAGAAGGACTAACCGTCAGTACGGCATGATCGTTCTCTTTTTTGATAGTCACTTCAACGTAACCGCCAAGGAAACTGCCACATGAGCAGTGAAACGAAATAGCGGATAGAATGTGATTATTATCGGACATAAGTCCGGCATTATACTTTTCTTCCATTCGTTATCACCACGCATAAATTCTATAAATACTCACTTTATATGATATCACAAATAGCCAATTTTGTCAACAATTTTTGACACGATTTCTAGCATAATAAACAATCGATTTAATTCCATTTTTCACAAGAATTCACGATCAACTCAAAGCTAACCACTCTGATTTATTTTCAATCTGCAAAAGTAGATTGATAATTGAAAAAACATCTGATAATGACATAGAGTGTGTCACGCGTGACACAACAAAGATACAATCTAAAATAATGGATATGCTTAAAGCTTATCTTTCATACTGTTAGAAAAATAAAGCTTGAAATATACCTGAATATATGCTATAATAAGTACAGTAAAATAATTTCTTTAAGAATAGTATGGCGCGAATGATAGATTCACATGATAATGCTGGTTGATTCGCACTATATTTCGGGCGACTCGGCGTCCGTAAATCGATGAAGTATTCGTAAGACCATAGCAATGTGGCTGTAACAACGCTCGATAAGGTTTAAACAATACATATTAAATCCGTGTATTCGATTTATTTGTATGTTTTTTGCAGATGAAATCTGCACAGTACAAGTAGATTGCGAGAGTTAAGTAACAGAATTATATTCCAGTTTATTACAATTGCGAACCTAAAAAAATTATAACAGCATGGAGTGTGTCACGCATGACACAACAAAGCATCTAAAATTTATCTTTTATACTATTAGTTTTTTTGAATTATAGCTGCATATATGTTATAATAAGTACATAGAATCATTTTCTCTGAATAGTGCGAAAGATAAGCTCACATTAAAACGCTGGGAAATTCGCACTTTATTTCGGGCGGCTCGGCGTCCGTAAATCGATTGAAGTATTCGTCAGTCTACAAATCTGTAGCCGAAATAACTCTCGATAGGGTTTAAACAATACACATTCAATCCGTGTATTCAGTTATATTTGTATATTTTTGCGGATGCAATCTGCGCAGTACAAATAGGCTGCGAGCTTATGTGAACTTGAAAGAACTGCAATTCGGCTTGGATGCAATCTGCACAGGCAAATGAATTGCTAGAAATGAATCCGATCAGATACAACCTCTAGAACTGAATAATTCTTCTAAACAACAAAGGTCCCACCGTTTAAACTTCGGTAGGACCTCTTTTTTCTTATATTTGTATTTGACGCATAACTTTGACCATTGCCATTGGATCAGTTTGCATCACGCGGCCTACTGTACCAGCAGACAACTACATCACTGCCGTATACCGCATCTAGGAGTGTGGGATCAAATCCGGATTCTTCGCAGTAAGTCGGATATTCCTCGATGTCTATCATCTTTGAACGCAGTTGACCACCGTCCGGCGCATACAGTTTATAATGGGCAAAAAGGTTTTCACGATCAACCTCCAGATACACACAGCTCTGACCGAATACGCCTGCATAGCTGTGATCGTCCGGCAGTGCAAGATTGCCGGTCAGCGCGATGCCGTTCTCATTCACAAAGATGCGCAAATACGCTTCACCGTGTGCTTTGTCGGTGCGACAGATGCCGCCGGGATACTGATACGAAACCGGTTCATATTCCTCCGTATCCAGATTCTGAGGAAGAAGCCAGACAGTCTTCGGACCGTAGACCTTCGCTAAAAAAACATCTAGTTTTTCAATGATCTGCTCCGTTGTCAGCCTGTCCGGATTCTGATACAAATATGCAAACTGTTCTGATTCAAACAACGTCCGCAATGACAGACTGATCAGTGGGCCGGGGGGACAAATCCTCTTGGTGAAAAAGAGCGTAGTGCAGCCGGTGCCGGTCAGTGCGGCTTCGCGAAATGTGTCTTCATTTGTTTCTGCGGATTCCAGAAGCCCCGACAGTGCGGTGCGCGGCAGTGTACCCCATTGCGCTTCGGCAAAGATATTTGGTTGGAGAATCGCTTTTTCTATATCCTGCTTCGCGACGGAGATGTGGATGAGGGGCTCACCGACACAGGCGGCAAGCTGCTTAGGATAGAGCATGTTGCTGAAGAGCAGGAGACTATTGTCGGTCTCCAAGATGCGGATATAATTCCCGGTTTCTTTTTCGGTATGCTCCCAAGCAGATGACATTTCTAGCACTATTCTTTTCGCAAGTGCTGTGGCATCCGGCTTTTCGGTCATGCTAAGGATATTCCCGGAATAGAGCTCGATGCGTTCGACCTCAGGCACCTGCGCTTTTTTAAAATACAGCACAGCGCATCCTGCTTCAATGTTCTCTGTCATCAAGGTGATATCCAGATTCAAACAGGTTCCGAGAGCAGCAAGTCCGTCCTCTGCAAAGACATCGTCACCTTCGCAGATCTCTTTGAGTTGCGCCGCGTTCACACAATCCGGGAACTGTGCGGCAAACTGCCGATAATCGCTGTGTGTTCTGCCGCCGTAGGGCTCGCCGATCGCTATGCGGCAGGACTTCTTCCGGTTCGCTACTTGAAGCGATAGTTCCGCAAAATCGCTGTCAACAAGCTCTGCTGTGATAACCGGTTCCTGAAAAGCACCGACTGCAATTGCTGCGCAGCGTTTAAGCGCGGTATGATTCTCTTTCTCCGGAGAGACTGCAAACCACTGTCCGCTTGCTGAAAAACGAAGACGTAGAGCAGTATATGCGTCGGATGCCTCTGCTTCCACAAAACCCTGCGCGGTCATGTATCTGCGAAGAATATCAGCTAGCTTCTCCGAAGAAAGCTGCTGCGGATTTTGAACAAAGATGCAGGATGCAGAAAGTCCCATGAGTGAATACTCCTTTTAGTAGTTTATTTGTCGAATTATAGTATGCCTTAACAGAAAAAAACTCAGAGAGCTGTTTCAAATAGCAAATAACATATCTACATTAGTAGATATTAGGGCTCTCTAAGTTATCTTCATTTATTTTATCATAACAATGATCAAAAGTCAATAGACCATTATCCCCTTTTCAATCAGTAAGACTTCCCTTTCAAACTGTAAGATTCCATTGATTTTGCATACGACTGAGTGATCGCAGTTATTATCGGAAGCTTATATTATGAAACGAAAACATATAATAGAAAACTCACACAAAAACAATAACAGTGGCTGTATACAAATGCTATACTGATGCAGTTTTTAGCTATATATCCGGTTTTGCGATTTCTTCTTTTGCTTTATCAACTATATCATCCGGAAAACCTATAGCGCTTAAAAGTTTTATAGCATTGCTTGAATCGTTGATACCGTTGTGTAATGTGTAATCAAACATGATGTCATCCGAGTCAATGACTTCCGAGAAATAGTAATTGGCAAAGATCTTATCAAATGCTTTTGCAAGTTCCAGATCATGGGTCGCCACCAAGAGCATACATCGTTTATCTGTAAAATAATTCAGTATCGCTTTTGAAGCTGCTATTCGTTCCCTGGTGTTAGTACCTTTAAGTATCTCGTCTATTGCAAGAAACAGCAGTCTGTCTTCTTGACAGAGCTCAATCATTCTCTTCAGATACTTTATTTCACGGATATAATAGCTTTCGCCTGATAAAATATCATCTCTCACAGCCATTGATGTGATCACACCGCATTTGGGTACAGAAGCGCTTTCGGAAGTGCAGGTATGTATGGTCTGACCAAGAATAAGGTTTATTGCTGTGGATTTGATAAATGTGGATTTACCGGAAGCATTAGAGCCTGTGATTATTATATTGCGATCATATTCAATATCATTCGGTATCGCATTTGATATAGCAGGATGAACTAATCCGACGAACGAAAAACTGTCATTATCTGCTGTTTTAGGAATACAGTATGTCGCCGCACTTTTTCTGTACGAAGCTATTGATACACTACAGTCTATCTCACCGATAAACTTGTATATACGCATACATTCCGACTTTTTTTCAATAAGTTCAGATATGATCTTATCGTACATGATAAAGTCGATCATGAGTGGACCGAGTAAATATGACATCATCATACTGACCTCATCTTTATTATCGGTAGCATTCTTCTGTTCGAGAAAAGTCGATCTTTTTGCGGTGTTTTTCAATGTGTTCAGATCTTCTGATATCTCATTGCTGAATTCCGGAACAAGCTCAGCCAGCGAAAATGATGTATTCAGCATTTTCCCTAAATTGAATACAGACTTTACTTTTATGTCCATTTTTTCCTTTTTTATCGTGTGGATGATCATATTTATAAGATAAACAGCTATGCACATTCCGATAAAAACTGGTTTTCTTATTATAATGGCAGCTGCTATCGATATCATAAGCAGATATGACAGCGCATAATAAAACTTACTATTTTTCAGTTTGTGCTTGGATATGTTTTCTATCAGTATCGGCATATCGTAGTTCACATACGATTTGCCTAGAAAATATAGCTTTTCCCTGACTTCGAATCTTTTGTCTTCGTTAGTACCAAAGAAAGATATTTTTTCTTCAAGCTGCTTCAGGTTGCTTTCTGTTTTTGAAAGATCATGCAGCTTTGAGTACAGACATTGCTCCCCGATATAACTGTCCGTGTGGTTAACAAGGGCAAAAATATTATCCATGCTAAGATCTTCCCAAGTGATATCATCAACAATCTCATGTTCAGCTATACTTTTCTTGTCCATCAGATAAAGAGTTTCAATGTTGCCAAGTCTGTAGAACTGCTCCTCAGTATCATCACGAGGCACGCCAAAGGAAGATCTTATGTAGTCAAGGATACGTTTTTGCCGTTTTTTATCTTGAACGATAGTTATCACAATAACAGTAACTATCATCAGCGATATCAATATCAAATATTCCATTTTGTTATCTCCAAATTTTGTATTATTTCTATTTCATTATAATTATAGCATATATATTCTATTACTTGGTTATCCCTTTAACACACCACAAATAAAAGAAATAATAACATGAATAGCAAGAGGCGTATCTTTAGTGGTGAGGCGTTGCCCCTACGAAAAGATTTAGTCTCTTTTTTTACCTAAGTATTATTATATCATGCAAATTATAAAAATGCAATACCAACGTCCTGAAAGCACTCGAAAATACAAGCAGTCTCTCTTCTATTAAAGCGATCAAAGACTGTCTTTTATCTTTTCAATCAGTAAGACTTCCCTTTCAATCTGTAAGATTCTATTGATTTTCGCTTCAGAATACTGTATTATGTAAATACGGAAAGTACTTTTCCGACCTGCCGTGCAGGGTTATGGATAAACTCCATAATGGCTCGCCTACCAGGTGTAGAAAGAGATTCTGATTACGTCTTGCTTCGTGCAAGGCGTTTTCTGTTTTATACGGTTTTTACCATTCCTAATTTTCTAGTATAATTAAAATGCAGATTTGATTGATAATTGGGAGATCAGATCAAGTTTAAATTACAGGAGGATAGAGCAATGACCAAAGCTTTTACGTATTTCTAAATAACTCTCCATGATTTCAAGTTCCAAACACAAAAATAATCATGAAAAAACTCAAGGAGGATAAAATGGACGCACAATACATTTTCGAATGCACATGGAAAATGGAAGAGTCAGCTGTTACAGATGGAAGACTTTATAGCGCAGTAATAAACACTACACTATCCGATATATCTCAGATAAAACCTTTTAAAAATTGGGATGATGCAGCAGAAGCAATCGATAAGTACATCAGACTTAAATTATCCAATACCGGATCTCACCTTTCAGGATATATCGAAATAGAATTCGATAACACTGAAATCTATCCAGATGAGATCATAGATGATTTCTTTGAAAAAGTGGCTCCTTTTTGTAAAGGACATCTGTGTTTCGATAACGGTCTTATTTCCCTTCACCGTCGCTGCACTTTTGTGAACGGGAAAACAATTTACACAGACATATACCCACAGGAAAACATTTACGTAGTATTCAGCAAGACTACAGAACAGTTTGTCGGAACTGTAAGTGAATCCTTTGTAGAAACGGTAGATAAAACCAAATATAAAATTGAATCGTTAAAACTTGAATTTAACTCGGAGGACTAATAAATGAAGAAGATTATTATTACAAAAAGCGGAATGGCAATCAACACAGACTACATCGTAGAGATGCATATACGTGATCATCACCCAACTGATACAATTGAGCATAATGGTGATAAAAGCTGGAGAGCACATTACTCTATCGAGGCGACACTTAGCACGTGTTCAACTCAGCCTCTCTTTTCTAAGGTCACAACAGCTGAAGAAATACAGACAACATACGATGATATTATCAAATTTCTCGTAAACAACGAAGAAACAAGCACATCAGTGCTTGACCTTAGAGATAAAGAATAACGTTAATTAGCTTTACTTGTTCAGCCACCGGTATTTTTTATGCCGGTGGCTTTTTTGTGTCACGCGTGACACAGCACTCATAGGGAACGACCCATTAGAGATTACCCCTGAGTGTTACAATGTGAGCACTCAGGGGCATTGTGTTTATTCGTAAAAAAATAATTCGGGAGTTTTTTCCTGAGACTTCTTCATCTGCTTACGGATAACTACTGCCAGAAATACTGTCAGCATAAACATAAATATGCTAATCACAAAAATAAAGACCGCTGCATCTTTATACTCATCAACTCTGTCGTTGATATAGTAACTATCAGGATCATCTTTATCATAGTGAATGATCACCTTGTCTCCTTTTTTATCTTCTCTATTGCTTGCGTAGATAGTTCCTTTGTTAAAATATTGGTCCGTCTTTACTTCAATATATTCCTGTATACTTTTTCCACCGGTATAATGTGCTTCATTTACTATTACACCAGTTGTTGTACAGGTGCAATTATTCTTCAGCTTTTTATAGATCCCGAGCTGCCATAATCCTGCCAAAAAGATCAGAACTGAAAGTATAAAAGTCATTATCACACATATTTTTTTCGCTTTGAAATTTGATTTTTTCAATTTGATTACCCCTCCTTGATAAATTCCGGGTTTATGTAAGTAACTATTATAGCACCACATCACTTTATTGTCAATATAAACGCCATAGTACTTCTGACTTTGCTTCTCTTATTGGCAAAAGAATAATTATGGTAACGGTAATTATATTATAACACAAATCAAAAAGCTTAGCTCCCATGTTTTCGAGGTTGCTAAGCTCTTTTTCTTTCTGATGTATAATTATTTTTCTTTCTGTCGATATGCGATTGACTTTTTTGGGGCGGTGATGTATAATTACCAATAAGAGCAGGCACTTGGTATGTTTGAAAATATTAAAACTATATGGAGAGCAGAGACAATGAATGTATTATTCAAGGAAATTCGGCAAGGAAATATCGAAAATATAAGAGAACGAATTGAAAAAAATCCTGCCGTTGTAAATGAGGTATTCACTGGAAAAAAACCATTGAAAGATATAGGACAATCACCATTGCAGGTTGCTTTGAAATGCGCTGAATTTGATATTATAGACTTGTTGCTCAATAATGGTGCTGATCCGGATTTCATAGAAAACCCCTCACAAGTTCCACCGGGTAGTATGTGTTGTCCTGTAATATCAGATGCAATTAAATATGCAATGGATACCTTGCTGTATACTGGTACAAAACACATTGAACAATCCTTACGATATGTAGGGATCATTGAACGATTGCTTGTGTTAGGAGCAGATCCGAACAAAAAAAGAATTGATAAGAATCCAATCAACAACTGGCAGCCACTTGGAGTACTGGCTGCAGGAGGAAATTATATTTTGAAGCGGACAAGGAGCGATGATCCGGAGGCATATTGCATAGCAAATAAAAACATCATTACTATCCTTGATTTGTTGATAAAGTATGGAGCAGATGTTGAGGATTGGCTTGATAACGGCGTATGGGGAGACGAATCCAATCGAAAAGCTTATCTCGATGATTTTGAAATTAAAGACGAAGTTGATTTTAATCGAGAGATTCGCACCATTTTTCAAGAATATTTTAACAGACAAACTAATACTTGATATACAGCAAGGAGAAATCGCTCTCCTTGCTGATTTTTTATTCAAGCTGATTTTTTCCTTTTGGCAGACTGTTCGTTCTGTAAGTTTATACCAAAATAATGACCGTTTCGTTAAGCATAACCACTGAAATATTTCAGTATTGATAATGATATGCAGTGCTTCGCGGCAAAAAACCCTCCATATATCTACTGACGTCTTCGGGCTTTTGGCGGTACTTTCTGAAAAGTATACAGTTTGTTCAAGGCAGTTCTCCCTCCTGCATAATTTCAACTGCGAATTTTTATATAATATGCGAACAGAATGTATATCAGCGGTTGCTTTTTCAAGGAAGATGTGGTATAATTTGTGGGTAAGATTAACTTTGATAATGTAATTCGAGGTAGCTCTATGAACGATAAAGAATTATTCACTCGCATATCCGAAGTGGAAAACAGATTGAACATAACAATTCCTAAAGTCTATAAGGATTTTTTACTTAAACACGATGGTATGGAGTTTGATGATGGAATACTATACGGTATTGAAGAAATAGAGGACAGATATCTAACTTTTGAATTTAATAAATATGCTCCTGAATTGATTCCTATTGGCAATGACAATGGAGACTATGAGCTTGTAATGAAATCAGGAAACCAGATTAAAAGGTTTGGTATTGTCGAGCAAGGCTCGGTAGGTTCGCTTGAACCGGAACATTTTCATAATTTTACCCAGTGGTATAATAGCGGTCACTCTTTTGAGTTTGAAACTGGAACAAGCAATATCGACGGGTCAAAAAGAGTGAAGGTTGTATTAAAAAAGTGTCCGACCGATAAATCAAGAACGATAATGAAGATCAGAAAAGCATTGCGTCTTGAATTGCCAATTACCGAATTACTTCGTGCTGCTAATAATGCTCCGGTTGTTCTTACCGAGTCACTTACCTTTGCAGTGGCAAAAAAGCTTATTGCAGAAAACTCACTTGATGAATGGCTGGATATAAAATCATGAAAGATGGCCATAAACTTCTAAACAAATATTTCTGAATAATCTCATAAGCTGTGGAGCATATAAGCTTCGCAGCTTTTTTGTTTTTCCCCATAAAATCTTGACGAATGAAAAAGTCTTATGGCGCACTCAACTTCTTGCTCAATGCGAATAGACTTTTTATCCCTAAGTGCGCTATAATTTTAGTATGAGTTCGGGCATTCGGCTCCGCAATAAAATATAGAATGGTGGTGATAATATGGTAAGCATTTCTTTTTCGTACTGCTGTATGTGTGTGGCACTTTGGTTGATATTGATAATGGTGTTCTTCTTAATCTGCATGAAGACAATAAGCTGACGACTATGCAAAAAGCGATTAAAAATAACCCCATTATATGTGTCACGCGTGACACAAACTTTAAAATCAGCTCCGCGTTCGATATAATGTTATTACCCACGAGTCAGCTTTTATCTCGACAAAATGTTAAAATTATCAGCGTATTAATGGCAGTTGCTATCTTTTCTTTTTGTCGGTTCCCATAAAAAAAGAAAAGGCAAGCCCTCAAAATTTGCAGGGTCTTGCCTTTTGATAATAATTTCTGCCGATTGCCGACTCATCTTTGTTGATTTAAAGATCTTTCAGCCGTGAAGGTCTTCACGCTAGAGAAGAACGCGATTATTATTGTTATGAAGCATATAACAAAACCGAACTTTACGTTCACCTTCAGATATTCCTTTATTTCACTCAGGTCTGTTTTGCTATTTGTTATGTAGCGCTTGTAAAAATCGGTATTGAATATTATCAGACTTGCAAGCGCGATGACCGCACAGGTTGCTGATGCAAGCGGTAATATTTTTATTTTCTTTATAAACAGCAACATCATCCCCAAAATGCAGCAGAGCAGCGTTACTAACAACCACGGGTTCGCATCTTCTTTGTTGCCGTAGTCTTTGTAACTGGGAAGTATAAAATTCTTTCTAAGTTCTTCTACATTTTCGTTTTTCTTGACGTTTTTATCGCTTATAGTTGTCGGGCAAATGATATTGTAGCCTGAGTATATGACCTCGGTATTGTATTTATCGCCACTGCCGGTTATCGTTGAGGTATCGCATGAAACCGACATGAACGGAAAAAAGAAGCATACGATAGCAAGCAAAAAAGCGATTTTTGCTATAAACCTTGAGTGTATCCTGTTGCCTTTATACGCTGCGTCAGATATGTCTTCCGTAACTGGAACTGCTTGTACAGTCGAGTAAGATTCTGACTGATAGCTATCAGCCCCGTGTCTGCCAAAGAATTTTTCATCTAATAAAGCTTTATCTTCCGTGAAAAAGCTGTCATCATCGTCATCTGTTACCGCACCGCACTGTATACAGAATGTCGAACCGTCAGGGTTTTTGCTTCCGCATATTGGACATATCATGATATTGCCTCCTCAATATATTTTTTCTGATTATATCATACTTTTTAATACAAATAAAAATACATCAATTAATCTTAAAGCTGTTCAGTATTATTTAGCCGTTTTGATTCCTTTCTGTATCTCATTGGCACGTTCTTCACTTATACCGCATTTTTCTGCATAGCTGAGCCATTTACCTACAACAACTTCAGTCTCGGATAATACCTTACGGCAGAACCCTTGTGACAGCCCCATAGACTTTCCACTTGCTACAAGATCTTCTGCTGTTATTCCCGAGGTTTTTCCGTTTACTGACATCTGATGTTTTGATATCCATTTGTTATCGGGATTATAAGCGAATGTTAGATCGTATGCCGGAGAAAGCGCCCATTTGCCTTTACGATCCATCAAAAATGAGAAGTTCTTGACGTGGTCATCACAGTTTCCACCAAACACTGCAAACACTATACGTCTGAGGATCTGCTCTATCCCGCTTTTGCCAATACCAAGTCTCTTTGCAAGATCGGCATATAATTCATAACTGCAAATATTCGGTGTGTTATAATCAAAATGTCCCAACGCTGCAAGAGTCTGCATATGTATTTTGTCACCATTTGCACGATCAAAACGTTTTGTCATGAAATGATGTAATCCGTCCTTTTTATATATACGACACTCGTTCATGTCGATCCCCAGATCTTTTGCCATAAGATAATAAGCGTATTCGATAAGTGAATATTGTTTTTTATCGGCTAAATTGTGGTCGCCGTTGCCAGATACTCCATCAAACTTGATAAGCCAGTAGTCAAAACCTTTCCCCGTTTCTATCTGTCCTGATCTGACTTCGCCGGTATCTTCATTCCACGCAATTATAGCTTTTGCTCTTGCACCGCCTGCCGAAGAACCTATCTCCATCAGCTGCATTATGCTTGCATCCTTGTCTGACAAAACAGCACTCTCTTTACCTGACAGTATCTCAGATGCAAGTTGAGTCATCTCTGTTACATCGACGTTGCTGTTTAGAATTTCGGGACCTGCTGCAGGGACATACTCAAGTGCGCCCATTCCGCGTTTTCCGGTGTAACACAGTCTCTCTATTGCTGTAAACGATTCGGGAGAACGACCCTGACCTGCAAGCCATTTGTTTATAACCGCATTACCAAATTTATCAGGCAAGGAGTCGGCAAATAATCCCGGGATTCCATGAAATGCCTCTATACGACTGAGTTCGGGGAAGGAGTATATTCGATCAGATAAAGGCATTCTGAACGGAGACAGTTCTATCCCACTGTTAAGGAACTTTCTATCGTATTCAAAACTCGCAGCAACATCATTTTCGCCTTGATGAATGTATCCTATACGAGTTCCCCAGAGAAATACTTCTGCGGTAGTTATCATTCTTCATCGCCCCATTTCCAGTTATTATCGGTCTTTTTTCGTTTGCTTGCACGCTGTTTCGGAGCTTTGTTTTCTGCATAGTGTGAAGGTCGCTCCAGCGGATCCGGTATCAGTATATCTAGTTTTTCTTCAAGATCAAGTGCTTTAAAAAGTTTGATCAGTTTTAGAAGTCCTATATCATTACCGCTCTCAAAACGAGCTATTGTTCCAACTGAAACCATTGATTTTTCTGAAAGCTCTGATCTTGTCATTGGATAATCGATCCTGTACTGCTTGAATCTTTCTGATAATTCCTTAAATATAGCTTTGTCTTGTAATTCTCTGTTTATCTTCATTAAGAACGCTCCTCGTAGTCTGTATTACTGGTATATATTATATCACATCTCAAATTAAAATGCAATATATTGATTGTTAAAAATCACATTTACGCATAAAGTATAATATATTGTATTTTAAATAGTTTGAATAATCAAAATTAGTATTCTCAGTTATGATAAACGTTCTCTTCAGCAGAAAATAGATGAATGGAAATTGCTTTGATACTTTCACGACTATTTTAGCTTGAAATCCATTTATCAGTGAGTGTCACGCGTGACACAAGACAAATACCGAACCCGTAATCGTTAATATAGTGCACTGACATCCTCCCTCGGTTTTAACCGTGGGAGGATGTCAGAGTTCATTTATCAAGCAACCAATCAAGAACATACTTCTGTCTGATCCCATTATATGATACAGGCGGATCGTTATCCATAGTCAGAAGTATCTTTGTATTATGGTCATTAATGTTTTGCAGCGGTGTGAGTTCTCTTTCAAGAGTCTTTTCATCACGAACAGTCCATGATACCTGATAATACTCGGTGTTTCCATCATAGTCAACAGCCACGAAATCAACTTCCGTATTGCCGTTTTTTCCTATATATACTTCATAACCTCTGCGAATAAGCTCCAGGTATACCACGTTTTCCAGAATATGCCCGTTATCTGCATTATTGGTACCGAGAAGATAATATCTTAGTCCAACATCAGCAGCATAGTATTTATCCAGCAGTTTCAGGTATTCCTTCCCCTTGATGTCATATCTTCCGACACGGTACATAAGGAGACTATCGGTAAGACCTTCAAGATAGTTTTCTACAGTATGATTGGATATTTTTCTTCCCGCACTTGTCATTGAATCGGCTATCTTCTTTGAAGAACATGGGCTTCCGATATTATCGAACAGGTATTTTATAACGCTTTTCAGCATCAGCGGATCCTGTATTTTCTTTCTGGTGACAATATCGTTCAGAACAATGGTATTATATAAACCGTCAAGATATGTTCTTATGTTCCTCCTGTCATGGAGTTCGGTTGTATAAGGAAAGGAACTGTTGTACACGTAATTCCTGTAAAGTTCCTCTTTGCTTATTCCCTCAAACACACTTGCGTACTCCTTAAATGACAGAGGGAGCATTTTAAGTTCAACATACCTGCCTGATAACAGCGTTGCAAGCTCACCCGACATAAAATAGGCATTTGAACCTGTTATATAGACGTCTGTGTTCTTTTTTACGAACAGGCTGTCTACAGCTCTTTGATAATCAGCAACACACTGAATCTCATCCAGAAAGATATAATTCGTTTTATCAGGAAGCATACGGGATGTTATATAGCTGTACATTTTATGCCAGTCGTGGAGTTCTTCATTTTCGGCTTCTTCAAAATTGATAGATATTATCTGGTCATCACTAACGCCTTGTTTTCCGAGCTGTTCTCGGAAAAGCTCAAACAGCGTGGATTTTCCACATCTTCTGATGCCGGTAATAACTTTTATTATTTGTTTATCCTTCCAATCGTTCAGAAATCTGAGATATTCAGGACGATCTATCATAGTAATCAACTCCTTCTGCCATGTATTATATGGATTTCTGGAATTATTATACCATGTCCGTTTTAAAAAGTCAATAGTTGGAAATGTATTTCCAACTATACTAGAAAATGCGAACAATTGGAAATCTATTTATCCTCTTTAAGCAAGAAGAGGGGCTGCAACAGCCCCTTTGGTATTTAGGGTAAGTTGATTGACTATTAGTTCTCAGTGTGATATAATAAATTAATCTTTCATTTAGAATTATGGTTATCCCCTTAACACACCACAAGTAAGATCACTGCACCAAAGCAGCCAAGAGCCTTAAATACGCACTGTTTCCCAGCTTACGACGGTTGAATTTGTAACAGTATTCGGCAGCATATAACGCTGTGTGGATCTTTTCGTTTCTAATGATTATGGAATGCCACATATAAAGTTTAAAGACTGGATTAAGCAAAAAGCTACATATAGTAAACCTGATTCTTCTGGCAGTAATGGGCATATCTTTTAGGAGGAATAATAATGGATATTAATGAGTTTGCTTATAGTTGGAGATTTACAGAAGATGATAGAGCTCTTTTTTCAGAATCTGCTGTCTCAAATAGCAATTTCTATGATGACTTTAAAAAATGGCAGCGTGAAAGCTGGAGAGAGATTTTTGGAAACTAAAAATGAAATATCATAAAAATAAACAGCAAATAATAAATTATGCCTTTTCGAGTGTAAATTATCAAGCCATCATTAATATGGCAAAAACACTTGACGTCAATGCAAATCTTAACATTTTTGCAAATAAGATCTTGTGCAACAACGATACCATTAAATGGTGCATGGAGTATTATTTGGAAATTAAACATGAGGGTGAATGGGCGAGCGTTTCTGTACAGAAAAAAGTTTCCGATGCTTCATTACTTAATACTTTAAAAGCCATTCATCAAATGGAACCTGAAGAAATGGATATAGAAATTATCTGTGAAAAAGGTCTATACTATTGCTGTTTTAAAATTGAGATTATTTATTATGAAAATGTTGCAATCGTATTATGCGACAACACTATACCCAAAAAGGAGATTAATCGTCTTTGCTCGGAATGCTTTGATTAGTGCATCTCACGAAAAAATGTGAGAGGATAATATATAATTTGACGGCACATACTTTGTTAAAGCGGATGATATTTTCATAGGTTTTGAGATTATAGACAATAACAGCTATCCTCTTGTTGATGAACAGATATCCCGTGAGAATCTGCATAATGCTGGCTTTGAATACAAAACAAAAACAGTTATTAGATCAAATTCAGAAAATAATAAATAGTTTAGTTCGGTACTCTGCTAATGAATAATTCTATTATAATAGGAAATCACTTCTCCGAGCCGTGGATAAGAACCGCTAAGGACTTTATTTGGCATACAAACAAACTAACAAAGGAGAATGCCGAATGAACACTCAGATAAATAATAATCAAGTAGGAGGGATACGACTATGCTTACATGCAAATATAACGGCAAAGAGATGTATTACAGTGACTTTATTGAAGATGCTGTCAGTGAAAAAGAAATAGCCGACAAAAAACTGCTTTTGAGAAAGCTGAGCGATAATCATGAACTTCATTGTAAAGGGTGCGGAGATGAAGTAAGACTTGTAGATACCGAAAAAAAAAGAAAACATTTCCGACATTTGAAAAATTCAGAATGTACCTATAATAAGTTTGCAAAAGAACATAAATTCTCCGAAGATATCAAACAAAAATTCTATGATGAAATAAATAAAACTATCCCCGGACAGTCAGTTATTATGGATAAGCGTCTTGAAGACGGAACATGGGTCGATATAGCATTTGTTTTTGATAACAAAACTATCATCGCTTTGAATTTTATAAAAAGATCTTTCAATGAGACTAAAATGAATGATCAGCATGAGAAATTCAAAGAAATGGGTATTGTTGACCTATGGGTGATCGTCGGGGAGCCTTCTATACGTAATGATTATGATGAAATGTTCACAAAAGATGCATTACTGCTGAGGGACGATTGGCAAAACATGGATCTATATGTTTCCGAAATCGATAGTGAACTGACAGTAAAATTCAAAACTACCACCCAGCTTAGAACATATAAAAGATTTCATTCTGAATCCATGCCGATATCCGCTTTTTCAGTAAATGAGTCAGGAAAAATTCCTTATATAGAAAAAATAATTGAGCAAAAAAATTCAGAGATTGAAAAAGATAACGGGCTCTATAATGAAGAAAAAAGAAGAAAACAGGAAGAACAAGAGCGTAAAATGCTTGCTGAAGCAGAACAGAAGAGAAAGCTATTGGAAAAACAAAAAGAACTTCAGCAAGAATTAGCTAAAAGAAAAGAAGTAGAGCAGCATAGAAAAGTTGATAAAAATATCGAGATTCATCAGCGTACAGGATTGTTTTTAGGTTCTGAAAACGAGTGGATCCCCCTGGAAAAAATAACGATGCCCAAAACATCAATACAACTTATGCCTTTTTCAAAAGATAAGTTTGAAGAAAAACTAACTAAGGCATTCAACGGATACGCTGCACCGATCAAGGAGCTTATGCTCAAGCTTCACCAGGGTTCAAAAGAGGAAAAGGTTATCTTTCTGGAGTTGATGAGGACTTACAGAGAGCTCCCGAAAGATGATGAAAGACTCAGGATACTTGTCCACATATTCAATCAAAGCGGTCTGTCAGAATACATCAAAAAACAATTCACAGATACATACGGTCCTAAACTAAGAAATGTACTTCTTCGCAATAATGTAGATATCGACGAAGAACAATTTCAAAGGTTTATGATAAATAACAAAAACTGGATAAAGAAAGATTATATAGAAGGTAGAGATGATCACATCCTGGTCGCAAAATATAAAAAGAGCTAAAAAGTTTTCATTTTGGGTTTTTTAAATCTCCGGATTTTATGATATAATATATATAGTAATAAAAGTCTGATTCGATATTATTTATAAAAACAGGGGGAATTTTTATGGCAATAGATACTAAAGAAATTGTAACGACCATCGCATACTTGATTGGGGTAAAAAAATCAGCTCTTGAATTAAGCTTCCGGGAGGAATGTTCCGAAAAACTTGATTTCCTTTATAACAACAAAGAAGCGAATATAATAAGATACTTAAGCAAACTCAGATCAACTCTGTTTCAGAATTTTAAGAGAACAGACGACGCGATGGTGTATGGCTTAAAAAACCTGACGTCTCTTGAATGGTATGATAACAGCGAGATCGAGCAATTAAATAAATGGGGAATACAAATAGTAAAAGCAAATTACCGCTCTGAAAAATACATTCTGGATTTCACTAAACTTATCAATGATAATATAGATAATTGTAAAGGTCTTTTCTATGATTGGATAAACTGGGACTATATCAAAAAATTATTTGTAGTACCAAGATATAATAAGCCGAACGTAATGCGGGATGAATTTACGAAATATATGGCTAATATTGAATATTATCCTTTCCAGAAATATATCTACTGGGAACCTCAGGATTGCGGCGGGATCCTTTACTCGGATAAAAAGTTTCTGAATTTCATATATGAAATGAATGGAGACGTATTTACCGACCCGACAAAATACAGGGACGCTGATGATGATACCAGAAATAACATTTATAATTTCATTGATGATTCTGAAAAGACCACTATTGCAGTAGATTGTGAAAATTCCGATCCTTTTAAGCTATACAGCGTATTAAAAGGACTTGAACCTGATGAATTGGAAAAAATAGAAAAAATAACTCTTTATGACGATCCGCATACAACAACGGGCTGGGACTGGCTTTCTAAATTTATCAAGATCCCTGTCGAGCATATAGAAATAGATAGAATAACAGACAGAAAGAGTCTTGTAGATATAAGAATGACTGCCTGTATAGTAAAGGATTTCTACAACAACAATATAACCTCTTTTATTTTAGTATCAAGCGATTCGGATTTCTACGGTCTTATTGAAAGTCTTCCCGAAGCGAATTTTCTTGTAATGTATGAGTATGACAAGTGTGGCTTTGCTATAAAAGATGCTCTTACTCAGCACGGGATCTATTATTGTGCGATAGACGATTTTTGTTCTGCAGCAACGGAAGATTTAAAGCGTTCTGTTTTGTTTTCTGAATTGGAAACCCACTTCCCTACCCTGCTGGACGAAGAACCAATGGAACTAACGAAGAAGATCTATGAAGAAACAAGAATTACTGCTACGAAAAAAGAAATGGAAAACTTCTGTACAAGATACGTGAAGACATTAAAGCTGAAGATCGTTGATGGAAAATTCGAAATTGAAATACAAAAATAATTATTAAGCAGATTTATTTTATTGTTGATAATAGTCAAATATATTCAAGAGAATATTTGGGAGTTGTCTTAGAAAAAGAGACGACTCCCCTTTTGTTTTTCCAAATAAAACGTTTGACAAAATTTTTCTGTATGGTATAATATAAAAAAGCAAAAAAAAAATTTTTTATATAGTTTATTTCATCGAAAAAACACTTTTTAACTATACAGAATTTTTTATATCCTTCAAAATATTATATAATATATATAGAAACAAAAATTTTCTGAATGATTTAAAAGAAAAAAAATCATCCATTCAGAAAATAATCCCAAATTACAACTATATAAAAAATACGGAGGTAACAACTATGAAAACTAATAAGATAATATGCGCGATAGCATGTGCGATGATTATAATGATGACCGCCTGCGGAAATACTGAAGTTAAGGATGCTGATAATATCAGCGATTCTTCGACAGAAATTACTGCTGTAGAAAAGGAAGATGAGAATGAAGTAGTAACAGATACTATGGATTCTTCTGCCTGTGAGGATGATTCTTCCCGTATAGATGATAATAGTTCTTCAAGGCCTGATGACAGCTCCAAGACAGACAGTAGTTCCAAGAATGAAAGCAGTTCTAAGAAGGACAAGAGCTCCTCTAAGGCTGCAAACAAGAAGTCTGATTCCTCTTCCAAGTCAAGCTCTAAGAGCTCAAATAAGTCTTCCGGGAATTCTAATTCCTCCGGCGGAAACGGTAATGCTAATACTTCTCAGAAGAATAATTCAGGAGGAAATAACAGTAATTCAGGAAGCACTAATAATAACGGAAATACAGGCAATTCCAATAATACTCAGCCTGTACAGAACGATACTCAGCCAGTTGTAAATTATAATCCTGAACCTGCTACCACTCCCCCGCCCCAGACTGTTTCAGATCCTACACCTCAGCCTGAACCTGTTCAGCTTACTGAAGACGGATATGACCCCAGAGAATATGCAAGACTAAGAGGCGGAGCTCTGGTTCATACAAATAAGCCTTATGATGGCTTTGCAAATGATATCCATTATTATCTCAGTTGGGTAAATGATCTTAGTGATGTAGAACTTGCTTACTTCAACTTTGATATGGGATGCATGACAGATAGAGATTGGCAGATAATTTGTGATGACTGCTGGAACTATATACATGAACGATATAAGGATTATCCAAATATCAAAATTGAAAACACAGATGAATTTTATGTGGTGTTTGATGAAAATGGAAACTGTTTAGATTGGAAGGGCGGATTTGGATATGGAGTAGGAGGACGTAGTTTCTATCATAATGATAAAGGCGAAGTTTGCGTAGATGAAAATAATATTCCTTGGTATTATGAGGATTTTTTAGATTTACGAAATCAATTTTACGAGGAAATAAAAGATGTAATAGACTCTTTTCACTTTACCAAAGACGATACTTTTACGCTTCGTATTCATTTAAATTATTATTATAACGGACTCGGTGATTATAACGTATTTGTTTGTCAGGTTTAATAAACATTTTAAACAGAGGAAGATTTCTCCTCTGTTTTTTTATTATAAAAAATTATTTTTAAAAAAACCCCTTTTTTTATTTTTAGTAATTTTCGTATATAATAAAGTCAGATGTTTTCAAGAGGGAAAACATAATCTTTAAATTACATAAAAAAAAGAAAGGATGTATTTTTTTATGCAGAAAAACAGAAAGAAGCTCATCGCAAGAATGTCCGCAGCTACAATGGCTACACTCATGGCGTTCAATTCAATGGTGCCGATAATCAGCTCGGCAGCTGAAGGTACAGTGTGGTTTAAGAATGGCAATGTTACTCTTGAACAGGCTGATGGTATTTATTACAATTACACATCTAAGTTGCCTTTTACCGCATATGACTCCCCCAGCGAACATGCAACATACGGCGGGGCTGTTAAGTTCCGTAATTCAAACGGTACTACAACAGAAGCCATAGGACTTACCGAGGGCGGCGGAATGCATCAGATGGTAATGTATGAGATGAAGGGTAACGGAGCAAATTCCAATCTCGGTATCTGTCTCAGACCTACAGCACACTCCTTTGCTGCCGGATTTTTTGATTCAGACGGAAAGATCGTCGAATACACATCTACTAATGGCTATACAGGATATTGGGACAAGGTTAAAGGAACACAGACCGGAAGGGCGATAGCCACAGCAATGTACTATGGCTACGGAGGAAGAGTTCAGGGTAAGAGTAAGAGTGTTGCAGACTGCTATATTGCAACTCAGTTTATCGTTTGGGAACTTGTATGCGGATACAGAGATCCTAAAACCATGGAACTTGTTACCAAGGATGCTAACGGCAATAACATTTCGACAAGTTCAAGCCTCCTTGATTACTACAAGCCTACAGCCGGCGGCGCTGTTATAAGCAAGAACAACAGCTGCTCGGGGATCGTTGATGAATATAATAAAATCGTCAAATCCATGAAAAATTGGGCAGATACACTTTATAATAGGCCAGCAAGTCTCTACAGCACATCAGATAAGGTTGTTCTTGCGTATGATTTTGCTGATAACAAGTATACCGGAAGCGTAGATATAAAGGGAGCAAAGGGAAACTGGGCAAATGCAACCGGCACAGCTCTCAAGTCTCAGTGGGGAGCTGATAATATATCTACAAACGGAACAGTATATACCATAAGTTCTGAAAAAAGACCGACAGCTACCAAAACTGTTATTTCGCCTATAAGGACTGATGAGTATGATGCTGCAGACACTTGGACAATCTATAATCACAGTTTTGATCCAAGAAAAGCAAGAAACAGCTCCGATGAAGACTGCCAGGATCTTGCATTCAATGCAATGAGAATTGACCCTGCCGAGGGAGAAATCAATTATCAGGTAGCAAGCTACGGCGATATCGAGCTGACTAAGCTGTGGGAAATTAACGGAAATGTTATCGATGATGAAAAGGCAGCCGAATATATGACTTCCATTTCCTTCAACCTGTCCACAGTAGGCGAAGATGGTAAGACATACTATGTTAAGGCAAGCTGGGATAGCCTTTCTTCAAGCGACTATACCTTTACAGGAACGACTACAAATGCAAGTGAAGCAACAAACTTCAGATTCAACTCCGGTGCTGAAGCAGATACAGTAATGAAGATCAAAAACATTCCTGCCGATGAAGATGGTATGGATTATGTTGTGACTGAAACTGTAAGAGAAAATTCAAAGGCATATAATGATGGTTATGCTGCAGAGGATCCTAAGAACGTTCATGTCAGCGGATACAGCCTGACAGATAAGCCCGATGTTGCAACAGTAACATTTGCAAATAATAAGGAAAGCATTTACGGTCAGGTTTCTCTTCTGAAACTCGATTCTGAAAACGGTGAAAGACTTTCCGGTGCAACTTTTGAACTGTGGAATGATACTAACGAAAATGGTCAGCTTGATGAAGCTGATGTTAAGGTTGGAACGCTCAATGATAACAACAACGGCGAGTATGTTTCCGACAAGATCGAAGGCGGTAAATATCTCGTAAAAGAAACAAAGGCTCCTTACGGTTATGTTGTATACAGAGCACCTATCGCTTTTGAAATCACCGAGGACGGTCAGAACCTGACTATCGGTAATACTATAGACGAAAACGGCAACGTTGTATTCAAGGAAAGACCTGCCAAGGGCAACATCGAGCTCAACAAGGTCGATTCTGATACAAATGAACCTATCTCCGGTGCGGAATTCACTGTATGGAAAGATGAAAACAAGAACGGTACTCTTGATGACGGCGATACAGAAGTGGGAACTCTTTATGAAACAACAGAAGAAGTGATCGAAGAGGATACTCCTGACGGAGAAGCCGGAGAGGTAGTTACACGTGGTACCGGAAATTACCACATAGAAGACCTCAGACTTGGACAGTATATCGTAAAGGAAACAGCGGCACCTGAGAATTACATCATTGATCCTAATGAATATGTAGCTGTTGTTGAAGCTGATGGACAGACTGTTTATATCAATAACAGAGAGAATAAAGAAGGATTCTTTGAGGTAGAAAAGAAGGGTAAGATAACTCTTACAAAGTACGATTCCAGATATCCTGACCATGTTCTTTCAGGAGCAGTATTTGATGTATGGAAGGATACTAACTCTAACGGATTTGTAGATGAAGTCGATGAATATCTTGGCAATCTTGTCGAAACTGCAGACGGTATCTACGAAATGTCAAATCTGAGACTGGGCGATTATATCGTACATGAAGCAGCGGCTCCCGAGGGCTTCAATGTTGATGATGGTTACTACCCTGCAGCTATTAGAGATGACGGCGATATCGCAGTTGTAACAAACAGAGATGCAGACGGTGATTTCGCTTCCGGCTTCTACAATGACATCAAGCGTGGTGATATAGAGATAACAAAGACAGATATCGTATCATCTGAAGCACTGCCCAACACAGGCTTCAGGATCTACGACAAGGACAAGAACGTTATCTTTGAAGATTACACCGATGAAAACGGAAAGATCACCTTCAAGGAACTTGAATACGGTGAGTACTACTACCAGGAGTATGATGCTCCCGAGGGCTACATCATCGATGAATCTCTCTACAGATTTGAGATACGTGAGGATGGTGTCGTAGTAAGAGCTGATATGACAAACAGACCTAAGCCTGCACTTGTTACCATAACTAAAACTGATATTTCTGAATCCACTACCCTGCCTAACACAGGAATAAGGATCTGCAGAGCTGACGGCACTGTTGTATCCGAACAGCGTACAGGTTCAGATGGTTCTGTGACCTTCGAGATTAATATCGAAGAGCTCGGCTATGGCAAGTACTACTTCGAAGAGTTTGATGCTCCCGAGGGTTATCTTATCAATGACGAAAAGCACTGGTTCGAGATCACTGCAGGCGGTCAGGTCATTCACGATAAGCTGAGGGATGAAAAGGTTCCTAAGACAAGCGTTGATGTAAACACTGCTCTTCCTTTGACAGCCGGCGCAGGTGCTGTGGCAGGACTTATAGTTCTGACATACGTTGCAATAGGCAAGAAGAAAGATATCTAATTTAACAGCGCCTTTATTATCATACATCCTTTGAGGAAAGACAGCTAAGTGTAAAAGCTTAGCTGCCTTTTCGTATCTTAAATAGTCTTCCGTCTTAGAGTTCTGTGTCACGCGTGACACAAAATAAATTCTATTTTTATTTTTCATTTTACTTAACTGAATTTTCTACTATAATACAAAAGGCAAGTATTTTAATATCTATTAGCAAAACTTCCCTGCCGCTTCTACACAGTGGAACATCCTTAAAGAAAAGTCAGCTAAGTGTAAATCTTATCCGTATATTTCCGCCTTTGTCCTTATAAGGATAAGAAGCCTTTTTAATTTGTGTCACGTGTGACACAGCAAAAGCACCTGGATTTAATTGTAACCTATAATGGTATTGCAGGTAGATAAAGCATTTAAGACTCCCCTGCTTTGAATTTTAATAGTGCCAATTGAAGGTCAAAGGCTTTAATTCACTGGATTTCACATAGAGTATGTCACGGGTGTCACACTTGATACACAGGGACTGAGAACATTTCTCGGGTGGATTTTATCCGTTAATTGAGTGGATTTCATCCGTTAATTCAAAATCGAAACTAACAGAGATTCTGCGTTTCAGATTAGTTTGTGTCACGCGTGACACAGTAAAAGTGCATAGATTTCATTTGCCCCAATAATGGTTATGCAGGTAAATAAAGAATTTAAGACTCCCCTGCTTTGGATTTTAATGGTACCAATTGAAGATCAAAGGCTTTAATTCACTGGATTTCACATAGAGTATGTCACGGTTGTCACACTTGATACACAGGGACTGAGAACATTTCTCGGGTGGATTTTATCCGTTAATTGAGTGGATTTCATCCGTTAATTCAAAATCGAAACTAACAGAGATTCTGCGTTTCAGATTAGTTTGTGTCACGCGTGACACAGTAAAAGTGCATAGATTTCATTTGCCCCAATAATGGTTATGCAGGTAAATAAAGAATTTAAGACTCCCCTGCTTTGGATTTTAATGGTACCAATTGAAGATCAAAGGCTTTAATTCACTGGATTTCACATAGAGTATGTCACGGGTGTCACACTTGATACACAGGGACTGAGAACATTTCTCGGGTGGATTTTATCCGTTAATTGAGTGGATTTCATCCGTTAATTCAAAATCGAAACTAACAGAGATTCTGCGTTTCAAATTAGTTTGTGTCACGCGTGACACAGTAAGTTCAATTACATAATTGCAAATACTATTTTCCCTTTTTCTTTTTATCAAATCGAATTTTCCTGTATAATAAACGTAGATATTTATATTGATATCAGGAGTTTTAAAATTCAAAATCATAGGAGGAAAATATCAATGGGACAAAGATCACAAATGTACATTAAATTTGAATCTGAAAAAGAAAAAATACTGATAGCAAATTATTATCAATGGAATTATGGAGAAAGAATGATTTCCAGAGCAAAATATGTTATTGAGTATATTAAAAATGCTTACGATACATTTTACAAAGAGGGCAATTTTCACTTTTGGTATGAAAATAAAGATACTATCAGAAAACTAAAAAGACTGCTCGATGTAAATTTTGATATGCAGGATATAGTGTTGAGTCAGGATATTATTGAAGAATTCAAGGAAGAAGCTGATGATAACTGTAAGTTCAATGATTATGTATTCTACGGTCAGGATAACAATGACGGTCAGTTCTACCTGTACGTGATGAATAATGGTTCTCTTAAGTATACTTTCACAGATTATAATTGCAATGATCGTCTGACTGCGCATCAGTATATGGAAGACTATAATGCTGAAGATAGGGAAATCTGCGAAGAAAATACAACTTATATAGAAGAAAATGCTCAGCTTTTGTCAAATTCCGAATGGGCTGAATTTCTCGACGATAATTATTCTTCACTATATAAAAGGAGATCCACTCCGGCGGAAGAAGCAGTGTTCAAACTTTCAATGCTATGGGGCGATTATCTGAGATCAAAAAAATCCTACAAAGGCATATTATACAGCGATTTTCTTTCTAAAATTCCTGACGATAAAGCGGCAAATATAATAAGAAATAAATCTCGTTGGTGTAATGAAAGCTCGGATATAAACAAGCTCTTTCAGGAAATGGCAGAGGAACTTATCGACGAATCCTTTGAAATCGATATTCTAAAGGAAGTTGAGTTGTGTGATGTCTGCAAGCCATCAATAGAGCCATTGAAGTTTGCATCTGGTCTCACATCTAAAACACCGGCCGAACAGCTTATACTGTATAATAAGCTTCTTAAAAAGACAAGCAGCTCTGCAAATAGAAAGATAATAACCGATACAAGCGAATGTGCTGTTCTGTTTTCTATCGACAGCAGAGGAAATCCTCTTATAACACTTAAATTGTACGGAGAAAAATTCGGAAAATTAAAGGGAAAACCTGAAATGGTCGAGTTAACACCTTTCGAACGTTATGAGTTATACGATCTGGCAAATGAGTATTGTAAGAATCACTATAGTATGTCATTGCCTTCAAGGTGTTAAAAAGGAGAATGGCTATGGGAAATACACGTAATACAAGAGCCTACTATAGGCGTGTGAGAAGTAAAAATATCGAACGTAAAAAGAAATTATATAATATTGTATATCATTGTAACTATGAAAAGCCTGAAGGAAAACTGAGTAAAGGAAAAGTTCACTGCAGCTGCCCTTGGTGCGCTTTCAGCGGACTGACTTATAGAAGAATAAAACGCGGCACAGCCATGGATTATTCTGAGAAACACTACGAAGAATATTTCGACGACGTAGTATAATTGGAGGACAAATCATGTTTGAACTGAATTTCGATGAACTGGATATGCTTTCACCTTTCGAAAAATTCAAAGACAAAATAACAAGATCAGATCTTAAGCCGGAAAGCAAGATCTTGCTGATGACTCATAACGATCTTGACGGTTCCGGACCAGCAGTGCTGCTTAAAAGCATTTTTGTAAAAACAGACGTTATTCACTGTTCTAATAATAATATGGATCGTGAGATAATGAATTCTATGTATATGGCAAATAAATATGATGCGGTTTTCATTACAGACATATCCTGTACGAAAGAAACTGCAGAAAAGATAAATGAACACTATAATAGGAAGAAGCTTTATCTGCTTGATCACCACAGAACAGCTGAGTATCTTAATGAGTATGACTGGGCATTTGTTCTGTCAGAACACATCAAAGAATCTTTCATTGATGAATATTATAAGGAACCCATTGGAAAGCCTTCCGCAACTTCAATAACCTTCGACTTTTTGAAGTACTATGGGCTTACGAAGTATATCAAGAACCTTTCTCTTGCTAAAGAACTTGCTTTCATGATAAGTGCTTATGATTCTTGGGATTGGGTAAATGTTTTTGAAAAAGATCCAAAGTTTCTGGATCTGAACACTGTATTCTGGATCTACCAGCCGGAAATATTCGACAACATCTTTTCAAAAAAGATATCTGAAGAAGGAGCAAGGATTCTCGATAAAAGAGAAAACTTTGTACTTATGCTGGAAAAAGGAAGAAACGAAAACTATATCAACTCCAAAAGAGAGTCATTCAAAAAGTGTGTACTTACAATAGATGATGTTTCTTACAAGGCAATTTATTGTTTTGCAGACTCTCACACCCCGGAACTTTTTGAAGTAATGAAAACTGATTTCCCGGAAGGAGACATTGCAATCATAAATACAGGTTCCAAATTATCCTTCCGTTCCATAGACAATGATATCAATGTTGAAAAGCTTGCGAGAAAGCTTGGAGGCGGCGGACATATCAATGCAAGTGGTGTTCATGTTTCTTCTGAGCTTCAGAAAGAATATATGGAAAAGCTTCTTACAGGAACTATTGAAAAATATAATCAGTCCGCTAATTCATGAATGGAACGTCCTGATAAACTATATTTCAGATTAGAGTGTGACACGCGTGACACACTCTAATACCAAAAATGCGATCAAATTATTAAAGTAATTTACAGTGGAATCTTTTTTATCTATTCCAATTTCCTTGTATAATTATATTAGTAGTAACTACTGATAATTGGAGTCTGTTTCCGAATGCAGATGTTCCAAAATAAATTATACGAGGTGTAATCGAATGGATAAAGTAACGAAGCAAAAAATAAAACACACGCTGAGGAAAAACGGGCTAACTATTTTTTTAGGAATCTCTGTAATATTACTAATAATCATCGCGTTAATGAATGTCAGCGTAAAAAAAGAGAAGATCAAAAAAGAAAAAGTAGCAAGCAATATTTATTATGGCTGCATCAAGACAGAACATGAAGAAAAAGTTCTGGTGATCACCCAGGCGAATTATTTCATCGAAAATGAATGCCTTGATGATGGCAGCGGAGAAAAATATAAAGAACTAAATACAATACTATACAAAAGCGGACTCAAACAATATTCAGAAGGGAAATACTCTTTAACAGAAGAAATGAATGAGTCTGACTTAGTTCAGATATTAACTGAGAACAATATGGTTTTGGATTTCAAAAACAAGGAATATAATGATTTCTGCAACAGATAATTCAGAAGAAAAGCTCATCGATAGATGGGCTTTTTTTATTGTGTCACGCGTGACACACTTAGATCAGGTGGATTACGTCCGTTAATTAGAGTGGATTTTGTCCGTTAATTCAAAGCTAAACTGCTTGAAATTCTGCTTTTCGACTTAATCTGTGTCACGAGTGACACACTCAGATCAGTTGGATTTCATACGTTAGTTAAGATGGATTGTATCCGTTAATTCGGGCCTTGCTAATATTATGGAGAGTGGATTTTATCTGTTAAATCAAAACTGAAATGCCCGAAATACTGCTTTTCAACTTAGTCTGTGTCACGAGTGACACACTCAGAGAGGGTGGATTTCATACGTTAATTCGAGTCTTGCTAGTATTATGGAGAGTGGATTTTGTCCGTTAATTCAAAGCTAAACTGCCTGAAATTCTGCTTTTCGACTTAATCTGTGTCACGAGTGACACACTCAGAGAGGGTGGATTTCATACGTTAATTCGAGTCTTGCTAGTATTATGGAGAGTGGATTTTGTCCGTTAATTCAAAACTGAAATGCCCGAAATACTGCTTTTCAACTTAGTCTGTGTCACGAGTGACACACTCAGAGAGGGTGGATTTCATACGTTAATTCGAGTCTTGCTAGTATTATGGAGAGTGGATTTTGTCCGTTAATTCAAAACTGAAATGCCCGAAATACTGTTTTTCAACTTAGTCTGTGTCACGAGTGACACACTCAGAGAGAGTGGATTTCATACGTTAATTCGAGTCTTGCTAGTATTATGGAGAGTGGATTTTGTCCGTTAATTCAAAACTGAAATGCCCGAAATACTGCTTTTCAACTTAGTCTGTGTCACGAGTGACACACTCAGAGAGAGTGATTTCATACGTTAATTCGAGTCTTGCTAGTATTATGGAGAGTGGATTTTGTCCGTTAATTCAAAACTGAAATGCCCGAAATACTGCTTTTCAACTTAGTCTGTGTCACGAGTGACACACTCAGAGAGAGTGGATTTCATACGTTAATTCGAGTCTTGCTAGTATTATGGAGAGTGGATTTTGTCCGTTAATTCAAAACTGAAATGCCCGAAATACTGCTTTTCAACTTAGTCTGTGTCACGGGTGACACGCTCGAAACCAGGAAGTTAGATCATCGCATAGATGGATTGCGACCGTTAATTCAAAATTTAAACTCCCCAAATACTGCTTTTCAAATCAGTTTGTATCACTGGTGACACGCTCGAATTCAATACATCTGATCATTGCATAGGTGGATTGCATCCGTTAATTCAAGAGTGAAATACACAGAAATACTGCTTTCAGCTTTGTTTGTGTCACACGTGACACAATTGAAGCAGAATAATGCTGCGGGTGGATTATATCCGTTAGTTGAGATGGATTCTATCCGTTAATTAGAGGCTTGCTTGTATTTTGAATGTGGATTGTATCCGTTAATTCAAAACAGAAACTCCCGAAACACTTCGTTTCAACTTAGTTTGTGTCACGCGTGTCACACTTAGATCAGGTGGATTACGTCCGTTAATTAGAGTGGATTTCATACGTTAGTTAAGATGGATTGCATCCGTTAATTCGGGTCTTGCTAGTATTATGGAGAGTGGATTTTGTCCGTTAATTCAAAACAGAAACTCCCCCAAATACATCATTTCAGAATAATTTGTGTCACCCGTGACACAGTCAGATGAGGTGAATTGCGTCCGTTAATTCAAGAATGAAATACACAGAAATGTTGCTTTCAGCTTTGTTTGTGTCACGCGTGTCACAATCGAAACTATTGAATCAGAATAATGCTGCGGGTGGATTGTATCCGTTAATTCAAAACAGAAACGCATGAAAATACTACTTTTCAGATTAGTCTGTGTCACGGGTGACACGATCGAAACCAGGAAGTTAGATCGTCGCATAGATGGATTTCGCTCGTTAATTCAAAATTCAAACGCCCAAAAATACTGCTTTTCAAATCAGTTTGTATCACTGGTGACACGCTCGAATTCAAGACATCTGATCATTGCATAGTGGATTGCATCCATTAATTGAAGTGAAATTTGTCCGTTAATTCTAGAGTGAAATACACAGAAATGCTGCTTTCAGCTTTGTTTGTGTCACGAGTGTCACACTCAGATCAGGTGGATTGTATCCGTTAATTAGAATTTTGAAGCTTGCCTATCATGGATTACGTCCGTTAATTCAAAGCTAAACTGCCTGAAATTCTGCTTTTCAACTTAGTCTGTGTCACGAGTGTCACACTTATATCAGTTAGATTACTTCCGTTGATTAGAGTGGATTTCATACGTTAATTGAGATGGATTCTATCCGTTAATTCGGGTCTTTCTAGTATTATGAAGAGTGGATTTTGTCCGTTAATTCAAAACTAAAACTCCCCCCAAATACATCATTTCAGAATAATTTGTGTCACGCGTGACACAATTAAAACAATTGAATCAGAATAATGCTGGTGGATTACATTCGTTAATTGAGATGAATTCTATCCGTTAATTAGAGTCTTGCTAGTATTATGGAGAGTGGATTTTATCCGTTAATTCAAAACTATAACTCCCCAAATACTGCGTTTCAGCTTATTTTGTGTCACGCGTGTCACACTCAGATCAGATGGGTTGTATCCGTTAATTAGAATTTTTAAGCTTGCCTATCATGGATTACGTCCGTTAATTCAAATTTAAAACTCCCCCAAAATACATCATTTCAGAATAATGCTGGTGGATTTCATACGTTAGTTAAGATGGATTGTATCCGTTAATTCGGGTCTTGCTAGTATTATGGAGAGTGGATTTTGTCCGTTAATTCAAAACTGAAACTCCCCCAAATACATCATTTCAGAATAATTTGTGTCACGCGTGACACAATTGAAACAATTGAATCAGAATAATGCTGCGGGTGGATTATATCCGTTAGTTGAGATGGATTCTATCCGTTAATTAGAGTTTTGATACCTTCCTGTCATGGATTTCGCCCGTTAATTCTAAATTAAAACTTCCCCAAATACTGCTTTTCAAATCAGTTTGTATCACTGGTGACACGCTCGAATTCAAGACATCTAATCATTGCATAGGTGGATTGTGTCCGTTAATCGAAGTGGAATTTATCCGTTAATTCAAGAGTGAAATACACAGAAATGCTGCTTTCAGCTTTGTTTGTGTCACGCGTGTCACACTTAGATCAGGTGGATTACGTCCGTTAATTAGAGTGGATTTCATACGTTAATTGAGATGGATTCTATCCGTTAATTAGAGTTTTGCTAGCATTATGGAGAGTGGTTTGGTCCGTTAATTCAAAACAGGAACTCCCCCCAAATACATCATTTCAGAATAATTTGTGTCACCCGTGACACAGTCAGATGAGGTGGATTGCGTCCGTTAATTGAAGTGGAATTTGTCCGTTAATTCAAGAATGAAATACACAGAAATGCTGCTTCAGCTTTGTTTGTGTCACGCGTGACACAATTGAAACAATTGAATCAGAATAATGCTGCGGGTGGATTATATCCGTTAATTAGAGCTTTGCTTGTATTATAGAGAGTGGATTTTGTCCGTTAATTCAAATTTAAAACTCCCCCAAATACATCATTTTTTCAGAATAATTCTGGTGGATTACATTCGTTAGTTAAGATGAATTCTATCCGTTAATTAGAGTCTTGCTAGTATTATGGAGAGTGGATTTTATCCGTTAATTCAAAACTATAACTCCCCAAATACTGCGTTTCAGCTTATTTTGTGTCACGAGTGTCACACTCAGATCAGATGGGTTGTATCCGTTAATTAGAATTTTGAAGCTTGCCTATCATGGATTACGTCCGTTAATTCAAATTTAAAACTCCCCCAAATACATCATTTCAGAATAATTTGTGTCACGCGTGACACAATTGAAACAATTGAATCAGAATAATGCTGCGGGTGGATTATATCCGTTAGTTGAGATGGATTCTATCCGTTAATTAGAGTTTTGATACCTTCCTGTCATGGATTTCGCCCGTTAATTCTAAATTAAAACTTCCCGAAATACTGCTTTTCAAATCAGTTTGTGTCACTGGTGACACGCTCCAACACAAGAAGTCAGATTATTGCATAGATGAATTTCATCCGTTAGATGATGTGGATTCTATCCGTTAATTAAAGTTTTGCTTGTATTATAGAAGGTGGATTTTGTCCGTTAATTCAAAGCTAAACTGCCTGAAATTCTGTTTTTCAGCTTAGTTTGTGTCACGAGTGTCACACTCAGATCAGGTGGATTGTATCCGTTAAATAGAGTGGATTTCATACGTTAATTGAGATGGATTCTATCCGTTAATTCGGGTCTTGCTAGTATTATGGAGAGTGGATTTTGTCCGTTAATTCAAAACTGAAAATCCCCCAAATACATTATTTCAGAATAATTTGTGTCACCCGTGACACAGTCAGATGAGGTGGATTGCGTCCGTTAATTGAAGTGGAATTTGTCCGTTAATTCAAGAATGAAATACACAGAAATGCTGCTTCAGCTTTGTTTGTGTCACGCGTGACACAATTGATACAATTGAATCGGAATAATGCTGCGGGTGGATTATATCCGTTAGTTGAGATGGATTCTATCCGTTAATTGGAGGCTTGCTATTATTTATAAGGTGGATTGTATCCGTTAATTCAAAACAGAAACGCATGAAAATACTGCTTTTCAGATTAGTCTGTGTCACGGGTGACACGCTCGAATTCAAGACATCTGATCATTGCATAGTGGATTGCATCCATTAATTGAAGTGAAATTTGTCCGTTAATTCTAGAGTGAAATACACAGAAATGCTGCTTTTCAACTTAGTCTGTGTCACGCGTGTCACACTTATATCAGTTAGATTACGTCCGTTAAATAGAGTGGATTTCATACGTTAATTGAGATGGATTCTATCCGTATATTAGAGTTTTGCTTGTATTATAGAAGGTGGATTTTGTCCGTTAATTCAATGCTAAACTGCCAGAAATTCTGCTTTTCAACTCAGTTTGTGTCACGCGTGTCACACCCAGATCAGGTGGATTACATCCGTTAGTTGAGGTGGATTGTATCCGTTAATTAGAATTTTGGAGCTTTCCTATCATGGATTACGTCCGTTAATTCAAAACTGTAACGCCCAGAAATACCGCTTTTTAGATTGGCTTGTGTCACGAGTGACACACTTGAAATCTGGAATATTAGATTATTCTACTGGTGGATTGCGTCCGTTAGTTGAACGGATTTTATTCGTAAAAGAGGTGGATTTCATCCGTTAGTTGAATATCGTAAACAGCGGAATTCCGGTCGTTTCAAAGCTCCGTAATCACAATATATATCACATCAACTATCACATATACTATAACTTTAATCACTCTATCTATCATAAACAAGTGAAAGATAGACTGATTTTCACGCAATTACATCTGTAATTATTTCCAGAAAGCTCAAACTTGAAGCCTAAGATTCATAGGAGAGATTTCATTATATTATCTATAGCTTCGGTATAGCTAAAGAAACGAGCTTGTGGACTGTTCCAATATCTTATCAATAGAATAAATTTTTTCTTGATTTTTCTGATAAATTCTGAACAATCATTGCTATTTTCTCTTTTATATGGTATAATAAGGCTAGAAATCTATGATATACAAGATGAGCTTACAGTATTTGAAAAAATATTTCAAGCAAGTCTGTCTAAATTATAGACAGGTATCTCATTTATTTGTATCTTTACGAAAAACTATGATATATGCTTTTCAATATATCAGATAGCTCAGGTATATTGATAGAGAAGCGTAACTGAGTGGATTTCATCCGTTAGTAGAGTGGTTTTCAACCGTTAATTGAGTGGATTCCATCCGTTAGTATGGTGGTTATCATCCGTTAATTGAGTGGATTTGGGACGTTAGTCGGGTGGTTTTCAACCGTTAATTGGATGGATTCTATCCGTTAGTAGAGTGGTTTTCAACCGTTAATTGAGTGGATTCGGAACGTTAGTTCAGCTTTTGAAACGGATTTATTTCGGTTGTTTTTAAAAGCCGTAATCACAATAACTATCACAAAATCTATCACATCAAATATCACATTAAAATCACAAGTATTATAACTGTATAATCACTCTATCTATCACCCGATAGAAAGATAGACTGATTTTTCACACAAGAATCTACTTGTTATTATTGCCGAGATTCACACACTTAATACTCAAAAAAATTTTTTTATAAAAAAAGATTACATTTGATTTTTTATTTTTTGAAGTTTTCTTCTATAATCAATATGTGACTCTAAGTTATGATTCCTTGAAAGGATGTTATTATGTCAAAGAAAGACGAAAAAACTCAAATATTAGTTGGGTTAGGAGATCCCAAAAAACTGGTGATTCAAAAATCAAAACCATTACTGGATATAGTGAGAATAGGACTTCCATTAGATGCGCTCAAGCTTCTCGATGCTTATCTAGCAAAAATTGATACTTATAAGCCAGATAACAAAACTGTCGTATTCGAGGTAAAAGAGTACGAAGAGATGCTGGGTATCCAGAGACTCCGAACAGAAGTCCTAGACGCTAATCTTGATAAATTGCTTAATCACGTGATTACGCTAAAAAACACTGCCAACGACGAAGATGATGATGTAATAAAAATCAACTTGTTTCAAATGGCTAGAAGAAGAATCAACAAAGAAACCCGAATGGGTGAGATAGTGCTGGTTTGTAATGACGTGGCTAAAGATTTTATTTTCAAATTAGATGATATTAAATACATCAAATATAATCTTGAAGATATAATCAAATTAAATTCAAGATATAGTTACACGTTATTTTTATACTTAAAAGACAATTTGTATAAAAAAACATGGACTATTAGTTATCCTGAGTTGAAGGTCAGATTAGGATGCGAATCATCGAGATATTCTATGTTCAGTTATCTAAAAAATGATATCCTCAACCCCTGTAAGAAAGAAATAGAAAGCAAAACAGGTGTCCGCTTCACTTTCGAGCCTATAAGGAAAAACCGCTCTGTAATTGCTGTAACATTCACGGCTTCGGAAGTCAAAGGTCTTACTGACAAAAAGAAGACTGGTAAGATGGTAGATACTGATAAAATGGTAGATGTTGAATCAAGTAAATCTGCATCTACTGTACCGGTTGATAATAATGAGGAAAAAGACTGGAAAGCTTTCTATGGTTCATCTGTCCTTGCAGGACTGGCTGAGCAATGTGAATACACGTTTTCTAAGAAAGAAATGCAGCTTATCCATGCTCTCCTAAAAAAGATAAATATATCGCCGGCTGAAGGAGACAGAACGGGTACATGTAGATTCGGAAGGGAAGCGTATTTACAGGAAAAGTATCTGCGTCTGTGTCAGGAAGAAGAAAATAAAGCGAAAAACGGTGAATCTATCACTAACCGTTTTGCGTATTTAAGAAAAATGCTTGAAAATGAAGCAGAAGAAGATTCAGATGAATAATTACAACACTTCAACAGAAAGTCTACGGCTTTAACCGTGGGAGGATGTCAGAGAATGAAAGGAGATATGTAATTGGCAGCATCATACGACAATAACAGTATAAGTTCTCTTAAAGGAGCTGACAGAGTAAGAAAAAGACCCGGTGTTATTTTTGGCTCTAACGGTCTTGAAGGAGCTCAGCATGCTTATTTTGAGATACTGTCCAATTCCATTGATGAAGCCAAAGATGGGTACGGCAGCAAGATCACAACTATTCTGTATGAAGATGGTTCTATAAGCGTCCAGGATCACGGTCGAGGCATTCCACTTGAATTCAATAAAACCGAAAATCGCTATAACTGGGAGCTCGTTTACTGCGAACTTTACGCAGGAGGAAAATACGATGTTGACGGAGCTAATTATGAGTACAGTCTGGGGCTTAACGGTCTTGGAGCTTGTGCAACTCAGTATGCAAGCGAGTATTTCGATGTGGAAGTTGTCCGGGATGGCTATAAATATAACCTTCACTTTGAAAAAGGTGAGAATATAGGTGGACTTGTAAAAAAGAAATTGAAATCAAAATCAGAAACCGGTACATTCCAGAAATGGAAGCCTGATCTTGAGGTATTTACGGATACAAATATCACTTATGAATATTTGCTTGATGTAAACAAAAAACAGGCTATGGTCAATAAGGGCATAACCTTCTGCATCATGGACCAGTCTTCTGATACAAACACTGAGTATTACTATGAAAACGGAATAATTGACTATATAGAAGAAATTTCCGACGGTAAAAATATTTCTTCTCCGTATTATATCGAGGGCTCCGGAACAGGAAGGGATAGGGAAGACCTTAAAGAGTACAAGGTCAAAGCCGAGATCGCTTTTGCTTTCAATAACGATGTACCTACCCTTCAGTATTACCACAATTCAAGCTTTCTTGAACACGGCGGAGCTCCAGATAAAGCGGTAAAGTCAGCTTTTGTAGCTGTTTTTGATAAGATTCTCAAGCAAAGAGGAAAGTATAATAAAGGCGAGACTAAAATTAGCTTTGCTGATATAGAAGACAGTCTTATAGTCATCGTAAACAGTCTTTCGACAATGACAAGCTACGAGAATCAGACCAAAAAGGCTATAAACAATAAATTTATCCAGGATTTTCTCACCGAACTGATCAAAGAAAGACTGGAAATATGGTTTATTGAAAATGCCGGCGATTCCAACAGGGTGATCGACCAGATACTTGCAAATAAAAGAAGCAGGGAAGCCTCCGAAAAGCAAAGAATCGCACTGAAAAGAAAACTTGTAGGCAAGAGTGATTCTTGGGACAGAGTAAAGAAATTTGTAGACTGCAAGTCTAAAGATACTTCCATAAGAGAATTATTTATTGTTGAAGGTGATTCAGCTCTCGGTTCGGTAAAGATGGGCAGAGATTCAGAATTTCAAGCAGTAATGCCTGTAAGAGGAAAGATACTTAACTGCCTGAAATCGGATATTTCAAAAATTGTCAGCAGCGATATAATAATGGATCTGATAAAAGTGCTTGGCTGCGGTATAGAAATACCGATAAAAACACCCAAGAGGGGAGTCCTCTCTTTCGATATAAACAACCTGAAATGGAATAAGATAATAATCTGTACAGATGCCGATGTTGATGGATTTCAGATAAGAACTCTGATACTGACTATGATCTACAGATTATGTCCGACTCTTATAGAAGAAGGATACGTTTATATCGCTGAAACTCCACTGTACGAAATGAGATATAAAACGAGAGCTAATGAGGAAACGTTCTTCGCTTTCGATGAAAAAGAAAAAAACAAGATAATGAAAGGAAAAGATCCTTCAAGATTCTTTATTCAGCGTTCAAAAGGACTTGGCGAAAATACTGCGGAATTTATGTGGCTCACTACGATGGATCCTAAAACAAGACGTCTTATAAGGGTTACATCTGAGGATGCAAAAAAAATGCTTGAGTACTTTGAATTATACCTTGGAAATAATGTAGCTGCAAGAAAAAGCTACATAGAAGAAAACGGACATCTATACACTGATGATCTTGATCTCGATTAACAATTAGAAAGGGAAATGACTATGACAAACAGAGAGAACATTCAGAGTATGAACACTAAAGATTTTTATGAAAAGCTTGACCAGGTTTTTAAGAACCCTTTTTCGGCGTATATCGACTATGAGAAGTATTTTAACGGAGAGGACCCGGATATAAATCACTACATAAAGTGTGAATATGAAGGAACACTTCTCCCTTCTGAAGCGGATCTCATAAATTCCGACTGCTTAACGGGAATAGATGGAACTCTTAACAAAGAAAAGTATATGAAAGAACACAGCAGAAAAGTACTCGTACTTAATTCCAAAGACGATTATTATTATGGAGTACAATACGCAACTGTTGCGGATGTTCTGTTTAATAGGATCCTGAAAGTGCCGCTGAACGCTTTGAAAGCAAATTAAATCAAGTAATCCTTATTATTTTCGCTTATTTTCAAGTATAATATCATTAGATCAGATCTTGATATGTGGAGTTGAAACTACATATCAAGATCTGAATTATTTTTCAAGGAGTAGATATTACGGCATAATTCAAAGAATCAATGAACAGGTAAATGCAGCACTTCAGAAACTTATACATGGATCCGAAAGACAGAAATTCATAATGAATGTTAATATTCAACGTTGACATTACAAAATGTTAATGGTATAATATATATATTATTATTATTAGGTAATGGAGGAGTATCAATGCCATTTTTGCTAGATGAATCCAACGAAATGTACAATTCTGATAATTACTATTTTTATTCCAAACATCGTTCAAAAGTAAATAAAGTTGCAAGTGTGTGGCTTATTGATTTAAAAGAAGAGTTTTCTTTATGTGAAGATGCAATAAAAAAAAGATATCTGCAGGACGATTTTAAATCTGATAACAAAAGATTTGCATATAATTTAAAGCGAACATCAAATAAACTTGCTATTTTAGGCGAAAGCAATTCTAATGCTAAACATTATGGATTAATAATAGCAAAATTCAACAATGATATTGAAAAGAGAATATGGCATGGGTATCCAGCAGATTATATAGCTAATCAGCAAGATAAACCTAATGACAGTATACTAAAAGAAATGATAAAAAAAAATTTGATAACTCCACGTGAAATGAATAAAATTAAAAGAGGACTAAAAATATGACAGAAGACAATGATTTTATAAAGAAAGTTATCATACCAGGCGTATATTGGGATAGTTTCATATACAAAAAATGGCTTATTCTCATCGGTATGGATGGAACAATCAAATCATATAACTGGGAAAAAATAATTCTAGATGAAATAAGTGATTCTAATGATTCATTAGCGTATAAATGTGCCTTTCTTCAAGGCAATAATCTGTACGGCATTAATTCCCGAACTCTCATATTACAAGATAAAGAATTCAAAGATTTATTAAGACAAAAATTCAAACGAATTAGAGATATTGAAATTTCCGCAGATAAGCTAAATAAATATGCTGCATATAAAAAAGAAGTCGTATTAAATAATCTTACAACTGATATAGGAATTTATAAAGATACGTTTTATTATTGCAATTCTGATGGTGTGTTTTGCAATGCCCTCAACCCTAGAAATGTCAATTATATGTCAAAAAACTCAAAAAAACTCTGGGATGGTAATGTTCAAAATCTTCAAGTGGGAAAATACGGTACAATAATCATGTCTGCTTCTTCGGATGGTCTATTTGATTTAACTAATAATGATTATATTATTGATTATGATGAATACGATGAATACTATTCAAGTTTTGGTGGAAAGAAGATAGAAAAGAATATTCATCAGATAAGTTCAAAGCATTCTTCTTATTGTTCCTGGTCATTCTCAAGTGTATTTAGTGGTTCGTTTATTGATGAGTGTTATTTGATTGCTACAAAATACGAAATCCAAAATGATTATAAAAAAAAATTAGGAATAATAAAAACTGAAAACGATATTTTTGAAACAAAAAACGAAAATTCTTATGTATTTAGCAATAATGATAAATTCTATCGTTTATCTACGCAAAAAATAGAGAAAGTTAACTTCTATGTGAAAGATATAAACGTAAATCCATTCAAAAAAAAAGAAGAAAAGAATATTACTTTTGAAGATGAAATTATCAATTCTGCGGTTACTGACTTTGGTCTAATAGTTGAAACATCAAGGCACCTGCTTGTATTTTTAAGTAATGAAGAAGTAATTAATATTGCAGACAATGATAACGAAGAATTTATCACATGGCGAACTTTTCCTCGTTCAAAATGTTATATTAACCAAATTCACATTGTATATAATGATCGAATAGAAATAGTGTCTATCAACTCTGATTATTTCGTTGATCAAAATAGAAAATTTTTTGGAAATAGTTATCATGAAACAAAGTGAATCAAAGGTATATAAAGTCTAAATAAAATTGATTATACGTACACGACAAGATTCTCTTTTTGAAGGTAGGGCAGGTTTAACATTTTAAATCTACCTCGTTGGTGTAATACAGCAATTATTCAGGGATTGTTGGCAGAAAATAAAGGATCCTGAAAGTGCCGCTGAACGCTTTGAAAGCAAATTAAGTCAAGTAATTCTTATTATTTTCGCTTATTTTCAAGTATAATATCATTAGATCAGATCTTGATATGTGGATTTTTAACTATATATCAAAATCTGATTTTTTATCCTCTTTAGGCAAGAAGACTCCCAACTCTTAGGTGGGAGATGAATTGCGTTCCTTGCTCACCGGACTTTTCACTTTGCTCATAGCATAAAATATTCAGTCGAATAAAATGGATTGGATCGATGTTTGGTAAGCGTATAACCCCCCGCATCATAAAAGCAAACAGCCGGGCAGATAACACCCGGCTGTAACATCATATTCTGGCTTTGATTTCTCCATTTCTCTTTGCGTCCATGTATATTTCTTTGAAATCAGCTTTGCTGTTCGGACCGAATATGATCGGCATAACAGATACAAGGCCATCGGAAATGATCGCATTTTTAAATGGCAGAAGCGCTGCATCAAGCAAAGTTGGCATCGGTGCATTTCTCAGCATTTCCTCCCAACTGCTGACAATGCCGTTTACAAGAAAAACAGAATTGTCATCGATCGATATAAATACCGATCCCTTTTTCAAATGTCGCTCAATGATAAATCTGCCGGTGATGCACCCTTTCCAGCTTTTAAGTATCTCCATGTGTTATTCGGGCAGATCCGATCGCTCAAGATAATCATCAATGATCCATGTCCGTTCCCATAAAAAGTGGGCAACCTCCGCAGCATCCTGTGGGTCGATCATTCCTTGCCCGAAATAATCTTCCTCAGGAAGTATATGATATTCTCTGTTCACATAGTCAAGCAGTGGAAAAACAGTTCATAAAACAGCTTTGCATCTTCATTACTAAGTTTCATTTTCTTCCCTCCATGGTAATAATATCGTTCCCGCAGGCTGTGAAAACAGCTCGGTCAGGTATTTCTCAGCATCAACACCGTTCGCCTGTGCAGTTGAAATGATCGAATACAGCGTTGCACTTGATCTGGCTCCGTTTGCTGTATTTGAAAACAGCCAATTTTTTCGGCCTAACGCAAACGGTCTTATTGCGTTTTCGGCTCTGTTGTTGTCGATAGGCACGTCTCCGTTTTCAAGAAACGTGTAAAGATATTTCCGTTCATTCAACGCATATCTTACTGCATCTGTCAGCTTGCCCTTACCACTGACCTGAACATTTTCAAGCCACGCAAAAACTCGTCAAGCAAAGGCTTTACCTTCACAAGGCGCTGTTTATATCTGTATTCTGTGGAGCTGTCGGCAAGCAGATTTTCTTCGTGATATATCTTGTTGAAATATTCTACTGCCTTTGCCGCAACAGAAGTGCTGTGCAGCTTTTGGTCGTTCGGAAGAGCCTGAATAAAACCACGCCTTGCATGAGTCATACAGCCGCATCGCTTAGCACCCTCGACTGCATTGTAGGCATCGTATCCGTCACAGATAAGATAGCCGATAAATCCTTTCAGGAAATTCGAGGCGTGCTCACCCTTTCGTGTCGGCTGATAATCGAAAATGATGATGCTCCTGTCATTCATTTTGCCGTTGCAGTAGACCCACATTCTTGATGTCGTGGTAGGCTTTCGGCCTTCCTCGTGAAGCACCTGAACGGTCGTTTCATCGGCATGGATCATCTGCCCTGCGATAAGCGTCTCATGCATTTTCTCCACAATCGGCAAACACCATTTTTCGGCAGCAGTGCCTACCCAATTAGACATAGTCGCTTTGAGCAGAGGTATGTTTTTGGAATTAAAGTCCTTTTCCTGACGGTGCAGAGGTACTGACTTTGCATATTTTTCGTAGATGATATGAGCCAGAAGTTCGGGAGAGCAATAGCTTCCCGGGATCATAGCGTGAGGATATGGCGCACGGATGATATGACAAGGTTCGTCCCTTTCTTCGGGCTTTTCTCCGCACTCGGGACACTTGTACTTATGTACTATATGCCTGCGGATATGATATTTTGGCGGCGTAAATATAAGTTCATCGTAAGCCTTTTCGGGAGTCAGTTCTTCCATTTCGGCGCCGCATATTTCGCATACCGGGTTGTCAATTTTGTGATGTTCTTCTTTTACAGGCAGATTGTTCATCCATTCATCGTGAGTGCGTTTTTTCTTGCGCTTGTGTTCGGGAACAGTAATTGTTTCGGCAGATTTAGCTGCGGATTTTTCTTCATTGTTTCCGAACATGGAAAGCTGAACACCGAACTCCTTTTCCATAACAACAGATGTCTGCTCTGTTTTTCTTCCGAATATCTGCTTTCTGAACCACGCTAACTGCTGATTGGCAAGTGCTAGTTCTTCCTTGAGAACAGCGTTTTCATTACGGAGCGATACAATTTCCGATGTCATATTTGGTTCGGACATAAAGCACCCCTCCGTTCGTGATGATACTTTAATGATACCACGAAAAGAGGGGCTTTTCAAGCACATATTCTGAATATTCGGTAAGTATTGCCTTAATACAGCGCCCCCGGCTTTCCCTCACGGATAGCCTTCGGCTGCTCTATTTTCAAGCCTTCCAGAAGCCAGCGAATTTGCTGAGATGTGAGCATTACTGCTTCGGTCTCACTGCGCGGCCACTGGAATCTTCCGTTGTCAAGGCGCTTGTACAACAGCAGAAAACCATCGCCCTCCCACAGCAGACCTTTGATGCGGTCACAACGTCTGCCGCAGAACAAAAACAATGCTTTCGAGAACGGGTCAAGTCGAAGCTGAGCCTGAACGATAGTCGCAAGTCCGTCTATCCCGCGTCGAAGGTCGGTGTATCCCGTAACAAGATAGACCTGTGCGTCCGCTGCCAGATCATTCAGCATAGCTCATGCACCAAAGCGGTCAGAGTGTCCGCAGATATATCTGCCGGAAGAGATATTTGAAGTCCGTTTTTCTCAATGCGGATATTTTCGTTTGAGCAAGGAACTGATACAGGAACGATGGTCGGAGAATTTTCGATATACTTTTCACGAACTTTTCTTAGGCGGTTGTAATACGTGTTTGGCTTGATCCCTTTTTCTTTGCACCATTCCCGGATCGTCAGACCGCTTGCCTGCTGTGCTTTGATCTGCGCAGACCATTCCTGAAGCTGCATTTCTTTTTTGATTGTTGTGATGGATGTTGTTTTGTCCATACCTGTTACCTCCTTGTCTAATCGTCTCCAATGAACTCCATGGATCAATTTGGATTATTCAATTTACTTCATGGTGTTCCTTGGAGTTTATTATACTTTATTAGACTTCGGTGGGGTAGGTGCTGGGGGTTATACGCTTACGATGTTTGACATCTACAGTGAAATAATGTATAATAATTCTGTGTTTCACAGGGCTCGATCCCTGTGCGAATTCAAATAAGGAGCATTAAAAATGTTTGATAAAATCGATCTCAATGATTTCTGGGACAGCAGCAGTGAATATGATTATCTTAAACTGGAGCCTTTTTCGGAAGAAAAACTTCGGGCTATAGAAAAAGAGATCGGATATAAATTACCCGAATCCTATATCGCCCTGTTGCGTGTGCAAAATGGAGGCTGCCCCAAAAATAAAAGAGTCGGAAATACGTCATGGCTGCTCGAAGGCATTTACGGTATCTGCAAAGGTGAAAGCGAATTCTGGGAAAATGAGGGGGTAGCTTATCCGAAGATAGGTGTACCTATATGTATAAGCGACTATGACTGTGACAGGATATTTTTAGATTATCGTGAGTGTGGAAATGACGGAGAACCCAGAGTAGTGGGGATCTCTCCCGAAATGGATACGATCGAATTTATTGCCAAGGACTTTGAATCGTTCATAAATATGCTTGTCCCTGCAAGATATGATGAAAACGACGAGATTATCGAAGAAGACGTTGTAAAAATAGATCCTTATGAAGGAGTACAGTTCACTCCCGTAGAAGGAGAGCAGAAAAAAGAATTGGATCGATATATATGGAAAGGCATGCCGGGATTTTCCTTTTTCACTGTATTCTGCATACTGATAGGCATCGTACTTGATTTATTTGATACAGATAATAAACTGTTATCGTTATTATCAAACCTGGCATATATCGCAGCCGCACTTGGTTTCCTTATCACGATAGGTGGTATTATATATTGTTCTTCTCAGAGCAAGCGTTCTTACGAATGTTATGTTGATACTGTTGATATTGTCTGGGAGGCAAATGAGCCGATCAGTAAAACGAAATATAACCAAGAAAAGAGAACGTTCTTTTTTCACCTGACAAAAAGCAAGGCTGAAAGTTACCCAAACACCGAGGGGTTTAAAGAGGGCGACAGAATAAGAGTATACCGAGTGATAAACGATAAAAACGGAGAGGTTATGCTTATGAAAGAGCAGGATCAAAAATGAGAATTTAAGAACACGGGATCCTATCACAACGCTTAAAAGTTCGGTGTAGTACGATAATAACAATTATTGAAACATAGGAAGCTGCCTAAAGCTTAGCTTAAGACAGCTTCTTTTTCTTTCAGTTAGTGGACGAAGATTTTGCTTTTGATGAAGTTACGGAAGTATATGAAATGATTGCTGAAAATCTGCTTCGAAATGAGGGTACACTTTTATCTTACTTTGATATTTTTGAACAAAGACAGTCAGAAAAATGCTCAAGCATATATTTGATGAACGGCGCAGGATGACATAAACGATTGCACGTTGTAAGTCTGCTCCTTCATTCTTAAAGTTGGTAGAACGGCAAGAACAAAACTCAAATTCATAATGAATGCTAATATACAACGTTGACATTATAAAATGCTTATGGTATAATAAATATAATTAAATAAATAACAGGAGAAACTTTTAACATGAAAAAAATAATTACGAGTATGCTGGCTGTTTCAATGATTACAGGAATGGCTTGTATGTCTGCTGGTGCAGAAGCTGAATACAATAATGCTAATTCAAATGTGATGGTCGCAAATGAAAATCATATCAGTGCAACCAATCCTGTAGTTGATCTTCTGAAAAGTGCAACCAACGGAAAAGATAGTCCTTATAATCATTATACAGTATATGATGGTTCGGACGCAAAAAGTTTTAAGGTCAAAGGCAGAACGTACTACTATGGCATTACCCAAAATGGAAATATAAGCTCATTCTCATTGAATACCCAAAAGGTCAAAAAACTGTCATTCAAGGTTGCACATCTAGATAATTCTAGTCTGGTGGATGATAGTACACTTACCATATATCTCGACGGAGAAAAATATAAAACTTATACCTTAACTTATAATATGACATATCTTCCTATAGATATTGATACAACTGAATTTAGCAAGGTAAGATTTGATTTTGGTGAATACAAGGATTCAAGGTTTGCTTTGGTAGATTTCAAAGTAGATGGTAAAACTGCCCCGAAAGGCGCAGATATACCTAAATATACGTCGGTTGATAGCTTAATTAACAGTGCGTACGATACTGATACATTTTGGTTATCCGAAACGACGATATATGACAGCAGTAAAAAACTTGGGTTTAAAATGAAAGGCAGAACATACTACAATGGTATATCTATGCGTTCTGGTGGTGGTTTCTCACTAAACACCGAGAATGTAGATTCAATATCTTTTGATCTTAGTCATGTTGATAACTCGGGAATTGGAGATTCTGCTGTAAAGATATATTTGGATAATGAACTTTACGAGAATAAAGCAATAAGCATTGCACCAAACACCCCTATAAAAAGATATACATTAGATCTGAAAAACATAGATAATCTACGCATTGAAACAAATAGATATACAGAGACATCATATGCAGTGGGTAATATTGAGTTCAATAATATTAAATCTCAGAAAAGCTATATAGTGCCTACCTATGATGACGCCATAGATTTTATTAACAGCAAATTCAATGACAGCGGCGTAACGGTATATGACAATACTCAAAAGCTAGGTTTTAATATGGATGGAGTAAATTACAAACAAGGTTTGCTAATGAGTGCTGGAGGCACGGTATCATTCAATACTGAGAGTATAAAGAAACTGTCATTTAAACTTGGTTATATAGATAACTCAGTTCCTTATTCGGGTAATAAATTACAGGTTTATCTTGATGGTGAACTCAAGGAGATATCGATTGAAAAAAATCAAAAAAATCAAAAGACCCAGAATGTTGATCTTGATGTATCAAATGTTAAATGTGTAAAGATCAATTTTTCAGACAAATATGCTAATACCAAATACGGTTTGGCAGATATTGCTATCATCAAAGATGAATCAAAGGTCAATATCCCAAAAGGCGATGTGAATTTGGACAATGTAGTTAATATTACGGATATCACAAAAGTTGCAGCGCATATCAAGGGTAAAAAGGTTTTGACAGGCGATAGTCTGAAGGCAGCAGATGTTAATGACGACAACAAAATAAATATCACGGATATAACAAAGATAGCAGCTCATATAAAGGGTCGTATAATTCTGAAGTAATTATATGAATGATCAATGAGCATTATCAAAGGCGGATCCTATTTAAAAGGGTCTGCCTTTTTATCCTCTTTCAGCAAGAAGACTCCCACCTCTTAGGTGGTTGATGAATTGCGTTCCTTACTCACTGGACTTTTCACTTTGCTCATAGCATAAAATATTCAGTCGAATAAAATGGAGTGGCTAAAACACAGTGGATTTTGATAATAAAGCATATTCTTGCTTTACAAGAGGGGAAATTTTTTTAACAGGGCGAGAACACACGTTATTTAGGCGGGGGAGGATGTCACCAACATATTTATTATTTTCACTTATTTTCGAGTATAATATCTATAGATCAGATCTTGATATTTGGAGTTGAAACTACATATCAAGATCTGAATTATTTTTCAAGGAGTAGATATTATGGCACAATTTAAGGAAAATGATTTCATCATCTGTAAGCCGGCAGAAGAAAAAAGAACCAAAGCAAACGTTGATTTCGAGATCTATGCGCGTATCGTAAAGATCGATGAAAGTACAAATACAGCCTTTCTCGATAAATATCTTGAACAGGGGTTACTTCATTGCGAAACTGGAAAAGATATAGACGGAAACGAAGTATATAACAAATTTCCTCTCAACGAAATCGACCGGTTCTATCAGCTTATGAACAATGAAGAAAAGCATATATTCAGGGATAATTTGCAGAAGATAAAAGATCGAACAGTAAAAGATCCTTGGAAATCAATTCGTATGTACAGCAATAAAGTGAAAGCAACATACGAGGCTATTTGCAATGATATAAACGAATAGAAATACAGAATTCAGATCACAAGAAAACGCCCTTCATCTATCATAAGATGTTGGGCGTTTTCTTGTTGTATATTAAAATCAATAAGGAGAAGCTATCTTCCACGACCGTGACTTTTGGTAATAGAATTATCTAAGCATTCGATCGCTATATCATATAATTTATCCTGATTTAATCCGTTAATGTCATGATCCATAAGTCCATCAGATATGGTGGTATAGAATTCATCCGGATCATTATATCCATAAGATACTAACAAACCATTATCATTAATAACCATTAGGTTAATGCTAAGCCAGTCGTAAAAACTAGCCGGTATTTTTCCGTCTGATTCACATTCTTTGTAGTAGTTTGCGTACATATCAAGTGCTTTAGCTAGTGTCATAGTAAGTTCAATCCTTTCTAATAATATATGATCAAAATATAGAATTATAAAACTGTTAATATTATATCACAAAAATATTAAAATGTCAAGAGCTGCAACGACGTATCCACAAAATAATTGAAAATAAATTGTCATTACCTCTTTTTTTATCTGGATGAGATTTCTGCTATAATAACATCGTAGTGACATCCTCCCCCGCCTAAAGAGGCGGGGGGCGTCCCCTAACCTCAGCGAGTTCGGTTCTCGTTCGATAGTACTAATGCACTAAGCATAAGCGAGCTAACCCCGTGTGTCCCACGGTTTTTATGATTTAAGGCTACGCTAATGCTATTCGCATGCCTTCGTTTCTTATATTTATTGCAGCATTTACATCTCTGTCATGGTGAGTTCCGCATTCGGGACAGTCCCATGCTCTTATAGCAAGGTTCTTTGTTTCCTTATTGATGTAACCACAGCACGAACAAGTCTGACTGCTCGCAAAGAATTTATCTATCTTTACAAGTCTTTTGCCTTGTTCTTCCAGTTTGTACTTCAGGAATGTTACAAACATTCCCCAGCCGTTATCAGAAACCGACTTGCCGAATTTAAGTGCCTGAGACATTGCTTGCATGTTAAGATCTTCTATACATACACAATCATAGGCATTGGCTATCTGTCTTGACTGTTTATGTAGAAAGTCCTTTCGTTGATTTGCTACTTTCTCATGCATTTTAGCAACCTTGATACGTTGTTTATCACGGTTTTTAGAGCCTTTCTGCATAAGAGAAAGTTTTCTTTGTTCTCTTTTTAGCTTTTTTTCGGCTCGTCTATAGTATCTGGGGTAGGCAGGTTCATTGCCGTTGCTGTCTTTGTACAGCTCATGCATCGAAAAGTCAAGCCCTAAGAAGTCATGCAGTTCCTGTTCCTGTACTTGGTTTTCGTACTCATACAGAATACTTGCATAGTATTTTCCGCTTGGAGTCTGACTTACTGTCACAGACTTGAGAACATATTCATCAGGAATGTTCCTGTGCTGTTTTACTTTGACTTGTCCAACTTTAGGTAATTTCAAGTATCCATTGGATATGGCTATGTTACCATTGATACAAACGGTAGAATAGCTGTTCTTTTTACATTTTTTTGATTTAAACCTGGGAAATCCTGTTTTAGGCTGTTTGAAAAAGTTCTGAAACGCTGTATCCAGGTGTCGAAGCGACTGCTGCAATGATACGCTGTCCACTTCCCGTAAGAATGAGTATTTCTCCATTTTCTTAAGTTCAGCCATTTCTTTAGCAGAGGCATTGTAACTTAAAGTTGTCTCATATTCTTTATACTGCTTGATTCTTTTGTATAACCAATAGTTATATACCAATCTCACACAGCCGAAGGTTTTGGCAAACAAAATCTTTTGCTCGTTATTTGGGTGTATTCTGAATTTAAATGCTTTGTTTGCCATAGTGTTCACTCCTTTTATGGCTTTATGTTCTTGATTTTAAATTCTTTAGTGTTGTATTAGTAGTATTATTTGATCTGTCTGACCTCCAGTTATTAATTATTATCTACAATACTATTATACAAGAAAATTAGTAATAATATAAATAGTGCTTTATTATCCAAATCCACTGTATTTTAGCCACTCCATTTTATTCGACTGAATATTTTATGCTATGAGTAAAGTGAAAAGTTCAATGAGTAAGAAACGTAATTCATCTCCCACCTAAGAGGTGGGAGTCTTCTTGCTTAAAGAGGATTAAAAAAGCAAAACCGATAGCAGAATATTGACAAAAATTATTTTTTTGTGTATAATATTTGCGATGGTACTTGAACTGCTTTGTGTCACGCGTGACACAAAGTATTTGCAATGAGACGTTAAAATTAAAAGGGGAGTCCTAAAGACTCTCTTTTTTACTATATATAATTTTTTTTCTATGATAAAATCTGCTATAATACTATACAGAAACAATATTTTCTATACATAAATATTTTTAAGGAGAATAAAAATGCCGAGAAAAAAAGCGGAAACTGCTGTTATTGACAGGACCGGTTATGATGAGCACATGAGAGACATAGTTGTATCAGAAGTTCTGACAGAAAACTATATGCCTTATGCCATGAGTGTTATAAAATCGAGAGCGCTGCCGGAGATAGACGGATTTAAGCCTGCACACAGAAAACTTCTGTATACAATGTATCAGATGAAGCTTTTTGATAAAAAGACGAAATGTGCCAATATTGTTGGTCAGACCATGCAGTATAACCCACACGGAGACTCCAGTATCTACGAAACACTCGTAAGATTGACCGAAGATAATGAATCCTTGCTTACTCCTCTTATTTCTTCTAAAGGCAATTTCGGTAAGCACTATTCAAGAGATATGGCTTATGCAGCATACAGATACACAGAGGCAGGATTTACAAAGATAGCAGCAGAGTTATTTGAGGGTATAAACAAAAACGCCGTAGACATGGCAGATAACTTCGATGCTACAAAGAAAGAACCTGTGCTTCTGCCAACAAGCTTTCCTAATATACTCGCTATGCCTACTCTGGGAATAGCTGTCGGCATGGCTTCCAATATTGCATCCTTCAACCTTAAAGAACTGTGCGAAGCTACTATCGAGTATATAAAGGATCCTAAAACAGATATTCTGGATATTATGCCCGGCCCTGATTTTTCTACCGGGGGAGACATCCTGTTTGATCGAGATGAAATGGACAAGATCTACAGAACAGGGAAGGGGAGTATCGTTGTAAGGAGCAAATATACAGTCGATAAGAAAAACAGAAGAATTGAGATAAGAGAGATTCCATATAGTACGACTACCGAAGCTATCATCGAAAATGTTATAAGCCTGTGTAAAAGCAAAAGAATAATGGACATCGATGATATAAGAGACGATACTGATAAAAACGGACTTCTTATCACTATTGAGTATAAGAGATCAGCTGACCCTGACGAGATCATGAATAAGCTTTACAGTCTGACTCCGCTTCAGGACACCTTCAGCTGCAACTTCACAATGCTTATAAACAATAATCCTGTTGTTCTTGGAGTATACGGTATACTCGATGAATGGATAAAGTTCCGTACTGAATGCATCAAGAGAGAGCTTACATATGATCTTGAAATATTCAGAAAGAAACTCCATCTTATGGAAGGCCTACAGAAGATCCTTTTAAATATCGATAAGGCAATTAAGATCATACGCGGTACAAAACTGGATAAGGATGTTATCCCCAACTTGATGAAAGGCTTTGATATAGACAAGACTCAGGCTGAATACATCACAGAAATAAGACTCAGAAACATAAACGAGGAATGGATCCTTGACAGAACAAAGGAAATCGAGAAAATAAAAGAAGATATAAAGAAAAATGAAACGATAATAAGCAGTGATAAAGCCCTGAAAAAGCAAATAATCAAGAAACTGAAGGAAATAGCAAATAAAGAGGATTATATCAAACCCAGAAAAACAACTATCAATACGGAAGTTAAGGTTGAAAAAGTAACTGTAATTGAAGAAGTGAAAAATTATGATGTAAAGATCATAATTAGTGAACACGGATACGTCAAGAAAGTTCCCACAAGTACGTATAAGGAAGATACAGAGTATAAGCTGAAAGACGATGATCGTATCCTAAAGATCATAGACGCTCAGAACATCGGAGAAGTACTTACCTTTACTGATAAAGGTGTAGTCTATAAAACAAAGATCAGCGATATAGAAGTTTGCAAAGCGGGAGAATTTGGAACATTTATCCGTTCTGCAGCCGAAATACCCGACGATGAAAAAACTGTCTTTATAACAGCAACAGGAGATTTCTCGGGTAACATGATAGTTGTTTTCGAGAATGGTAAAGTTGCGAAGTTCCCGTTAAACGTTTATGAGACAAAACAGAACAGAAAAAAACTGATAAATGCCTTTTATACGAACGTAAAGCCCGTCGCATTCTATCATGTTCTTGAAGACGTCAATATAAAGATGAAGAGCGATGGCGGAAAGCTGCTGATCTTTAATTCAGAAATGATAAATCTAAAGAATTCAAAGACAACACAAGGAACTCAGGTAATGAAGCTTCCAAAGGAAACAAAGATCCTAAAGTCTAGGATCATTGAGGAACTTGATAAAAAAAGCAGTAAAATAGTAGTGAAAAGCATCCCTGCAAGTGGTTTTTCAAGAAAGAAATAAAGAATTACTTTAATTGGAGAAGATAAAAAGCCTGCAATATCAACAGAAATCTTCGGAGACTATATACTTGTAACAACAGACAAGGGAGAAAAAATACTTACGAGCGGAACAATGGTTATAATCTACGAAGACAAATATTATTATGAAGAGGAGAATAATAAATGACCAGTAAGCAGTTTGATGAGATCATAAAGGAAAATAAAGAGCTGATAGAAAAGGCTTTCCCGGACGAATATACTCCTGTTGAAGAGATAATCGAGCAGAAAGAAAAGTATGAGGTTATTGTGAAGGGGAAAGATAAGACAGACTCCGAAGCGTAATATAATTATCTGATAAAACGACAAAGCTCTCTCGTCACTAATAGGATGGGAGAGCTATTTGTGTCACGCGTGACACAAATAATGAAAAATCAAGATACGATAAAAGTCCTTGCAAATTTTTGCAGGGATTTTTTATTGGAGCGAATTTTACCATATAATATATTTGAGATCTTTTATGATAATCTGGAGTTATATAAGATCTGAATATTATTAACGGAGGAAAAAAACATGTCAGCAATAGCAAATGAATTACTAGAAAAGGAGATAATTCGACTTAGAGAAGAAAACAGGAAAATCAATGACCAGCTGAATTTCGTGTGTAAAAACAGAGAGGTTATTCAGAAGTCCTATGCAGCATTGGAAAAAAAGTACAATGAATTTGTTGCCAATGCTACGGAAATTAATATGGGACTGCTTCATGTTCATACAAACGATAAAGGTAATCCCGGTGTATTTGTTACCTATGATGCATTAAATTCAGTAAATGGTACAGAAATAGAACGACAGGCTGCAGTACTTGTTGAGTATAATAAAGAAAGCGGTAGAATACAGGTATTCACTTATGATAGGTATTCGGATGACCCTATAAATTCTTACGAAATAGATACAAATTTAAGAGAAACGGCAGCTGAATGCAGACGTAGGATAGCGGAATGCGAGGCAGTTCTCAATGAGGCTTATAAGGAAGAATATCCTGAGGAGTTTTTAACAGTAATGGAAGAAGCCGAACTCAAAGATGACATAAAGCAATGCGAAGAATACTGCAAAAGATTCACAAAGCTTACAGGAGAAGAAGCTTAAATAATCAAAAGGAGTACTAATATGAAAATCAATAACGAAAAAATAAAGAAAGCACTATTTAACAGCGGAACATTAGCGGTGGAAGACTTCTGTGGTATGGATCTGTCAGGCTATGATAAAGAATCTATTGATAAGATTATGGATGAGGTGATAGATCAAATGCCTGATGATACACTTGAAGAGTATTACAAAATCTACGTGATCGATGCTGAAAAGGAGTAATAATGGATACATTTCAAAAAAATTGTCCTGTTTGCGGAAGCAAAGAATATGGATACGAATCTTATTCTGAATTTGGATGGGGCAGTGTGGAGCAGCATGGCTACTGCGATAAATGCGGCTATACAATAGAACAGGCTTATTCACCTGTCTACGAATTCTTCAGTGACTTGCGCAAAGGATATAAGGATATGGGCGGAACTTATCACGAAAAGAACGTAGTAAGACATAAAAGAATTCGCAGGAAACATTGGGATAACGCCAAAAGAATTCTTGCGAAAGAACCAAGGATAAACCCTTATATTATGTTTCAATGGTTTTAAGAAAGGAAGAAAATTATGAAATATTTATTTGGATACACTTTTACAGGGATCGATGAGAATCACCCTCTTTCAGGAAGTAAGGTTAATTCAATTATAGCAGAGAATGACAAAGATGCTGTTGATATAATAAGGAAACTGAAAAACAACGGAATGATAAACGAATACGAACTCAAAAAGTTTCCTGCAGCAAAATGCACGATAGATTTCATTTACAAAGAGGAGTCTAATGATCTGCGTTATAGTCACCGGAAGGTAACATCAAATGTCGTGAAAGACTTTTTGAATTCTCAGGAAAACACAAACAAAACCACTAATACTTCCGGTCATATTCCCGGAGGTGAAGCAGAAAAAATTCTGAATAAGATCATCGATTATTTAGCTGACAATGAGAAAAACGAAGAAGCTGCAATAAACAAGCTTATAAAAATAGGATTCACCGGAGAATCACTCGTTGATTATTTCGGCTTCAATATGATGTCCGTAAGTGAAGTTCTTGAGGAACTGCATAATAAAGAAAACAGGACATCATGAATTATAACGGAGGATTTAAAATGGGACTTAATGAAGAAATAGCAGATAATTGGGTCATCTATGTAAACTGGATGAGATGTGGAATGAGAGAAGCTGATGATGCTCTGAACGAAAGCAATCGCAGGCTAATAAAGGCTTATCAAAAAGAGCATCCAAATGCTAAAGGTTATAAGCTGTGGAAAGGAATTATAGATATTCCTGAACAGGTCTATAATTTTGGAATAGATATGATCTTTGAAGGAACGCCCGAAATAATAAACGAAATAAATAATGAATCTGACGAGTTCAAGAGGCTTAAAATATTTGAGAAATATGGAGCTATAGGAATCGTCTGGAGTTAAATAAAAGTACGGAGGAAAAAATCTATGAAATATATTTATGTCGAAGTCTGGGAAAGAGAGATAGAAAAGCCTGTAGTGTATAATACTTATGCTGAAGCAAACTGTCAGATGAGAAAAGATTTTCTGGCAGCAATAAGAGATCGAGCAGAGACTATTCTTTCAGAAGAAAAAATAGACCTCACCGAGAAGCCTGCATATGGAGAATTTGAGGACTGTGAGATCACACCATATTCTGCATGGGCTAATGATTGTGCAAACCACGATAATTGGGATGCCATGATTTTCCCTTTCGATGAAAGCAAAGAAGAAAAGCCATCACCTAAAATCGAAGGCTATATTATAATCACCTACAGCAAGAACAAGCCGGAATATGTTGAGATGACGTCTTTCAGAGGGCTGGATCATTCTCTTACTGCAGATAAAGCCAAGGCAACTGTATTTGAAAGGATAAAAGAAGCAGAAGAAGTTCTTGAATATCTTAATAATGTATCGAACAAATATTTTAGAATTGATCCCGTTAAGGTTAATTGATCTTATACTCTCCCGATGGTTCGGGGGAGTTTTTGTTATTATATCGAAAAATCAGATATAATGATTATAGGTGTATTTACTGATAATTCGGAGTTCAAAAACGTAAAAACGGAGGTATTACTAATGGAAAAATTTTCAAGCAGCAATTATATAAGCAAAAAATACGGTATTGAAGCAGGAAGTACAGTATATGTAGTTCGTGAACATCTGTATTATCTTCCTGGCGATCCTATTCCCAAACAGGAATTTTGCATTTACGAAGCGCAGATAGAGTATTTCAGAAAAGGCGGATACACTGATTTCAAAACGAAAATAACAAAGCCTGCCTTGCAGAACAACATTGATTTTTTCAAACTGACCAATCTTAATAACAATTTTGTTTTTTCTGATAAAAGAAGTGCTGCACTTTTTGCAAAAGAACTTACAGATAAATTTGAAGCGAAAAGTTATAGGAAAAATTGCCCGATGATGAGAAGGACATGGGCTGTTTATCTAGAAGACGATAAGAAAGAGGGAGAAATGAATGAAAAACCAAAAATGTGATTACTGCAGCGGTGGGGAAGTCCTTATAGGAGAAACTACAGAAATGAAAGTATTTGTTGATGCCGGAAGTACAGGTGAAGCCAGAACGATAAAGGTAGAAAGTATGCCTTGTCCTGAGAATGCTTTTTGCGGTATGAATGGAATACCTTCCAGAGGAGTGTTTTTGATCAATTACTGTCCGATGTGTGGACGGAAGCTTTAAAGGAGCTTAATAGGAAAGGGCTGTTGATGTGCAGCTCTTTTTTTGTGGGGGAGGGGAGTTGTTTGAAATTTGTGTCACGCGTGACACAAAATCACTTATAAACTACAAAAAGATTTCAGTGTATTATATTTGCCTAAAAACAAATCATTGTTTATGGTAAAAATAGAGTTTTTTGTTAAAAAACGGTTATTTATGTTCGTTTGCTTGACATATCATGATTTCATTGTATAATTATAATAAGGCTAGTTATAATAATTCAGTATTACAATTAGCTGAAAATATAAAAGCAAAATTGCTGAAAAGCAGTGACGCAAAGCCAAGGGTCTAAACCGTATGGTATGACAGCCGGTTGCTATAGATAGGTAGGTTATAGGCAATGCGTTTTGGCGCATTGTCTTTTTGTTTTAACAGATTGAGAAAGGATGATTTTATGAAAAAGAAAGTATTAGCCTTATCAGCTGCTATAACTATGATTTTGGGTACTGGAGGAGTATTTCCAAAGGCTAAATTGGATTTTAGTTCATTGATTTCAGTATACAGTTGGGAAACTAATGAGGGTTATGAATATGAAGTGATTAATCGCGATACGATTTGTATCACAGGATATAGTGGTTATGATGCAGAAATAATAATACCTGATAAAATAGATGGTAAAAAAGTTACTAGCTTAGGGGAAAATTCTTTTAGGTATACCGGAATTAAAAGCATAACGATACCCGATGGCGTAAAGAGTATAGGGGAAAATGCTTTTGATAATTGCGAATACCTGACAAGCATAACTATTCCAGAAAGTGTAGAGAAAATAGAAGGCTATACTTTTTGGGGTTGTGATAATCTGGAGAGCATAACGTTACCCAATAGCATAACTAGCATAGGGCAATGTGCTTTTGGCGGCTGCAAAAGCCTGACAAGTATTACTATACCATATAGCGTTACAAATATTGGAGATTATGCTTTAGGATATAAAATGTTATTAAGGTTTGATGAATATGAGAAACTCCCCAATTTCAAAATTTATTGCTACAAAGACGCCCAACACATCACCTTATCAACACTAAAAAATACCGAAATTCAGCATTTTTTCAAATGCTGAATTTCACCTCAATACCTGTTTCATCGGATATAAGCACGACATCAATCATCGCTGCCGCTATATCGTGCTTTTCCTGAACCGTCAGTTTATCCCACTGCTTCATAGGTTCTTCCAAAGGCTTTGTGTCGATTGCTTTACGCTTACGGCACATAGTCTGCAATTTTTTATCAAGCTTCGATTTCTGTTCGTGCAGGGCGCTCACACGCTTCTGAATGTAGTCAAAAAGTACGCTGTCCGCATCAGCGAGCTTTTCCATGAGCTTCTGGATCTCACCGTCAATGTGAATGATCTCTGTCTTGATACTCTCCGTTTCGGTGTCGGGCTTGCTGTCCTCACGCTTTGCGATTTTGAGCTGTTCGATACGCTTCTGCATTTCTTCCAGCACAGCGTCCTCGACCTGTTTCGGCTTTAACTGAATGGGCGGAGTGGGACAGCCGTTCAGCGTGAACTTGCCGTAGTCGATGAAGCGGTGATACACACACCTTTTCTGTTCGCACAGTGATTGAAGTGCATCGCATAGCCGCAGCAGGCACATTTCACCATACCCACAAGCCAAGAGTTCATAGCCTTGCCGTTTGTCGGGAACTTGCTCTGGTGCGACTTCCTGTCCTGCACTCTCAGCCACGTTTCCGCAGGCACAAGCCCCTCATGGTATGCTACCTTGACGAAATGCGTATCATCAAGCCCAGCGTGGATAAACAAGCCGTGAATGCCGTCATAGGCTTCAATATCGTCAAGCATTTCATATCCTTTGGAAAGAAAATAGCGGTAGACCTCTTTGTCAGCCCTCACATACAGCGGATTTTCAAGGATACGGCTCAGGTGCGACCTGTCAAGATTGGAAATGCCTGTTTTCGTGCGTGGTGTCGGTCTTGAAGCATTGATACCGTTCTCCGTCATGTAGCGGATAATATCGGTCAGAGAGTTTTCGGGATGCTGATACAGGTCATACGCCACACGCACCGCCTCCGCATTCTCCGAGGGAACAAGCACCGAGCCTGTTTTGCCGTTAATAGTCCGTCTTTCGGGAGTGTAGCCGAACTGAACTTTACCGCCCTGATAGAATCCTGTTTCTCTTGCCTTAGTCTGGAAAGCATCGGCTACACGGGCAGCGATAGTCTCACGCTCAAACTCTGCGAAGTTTAGCAGATTGTTTCGCATCATACGCCCCTCTTTTGTCTCCGTATTGAACGGCTCGGAGAGGGAGTAGACGGTCACACCATAGCGGTCAAGCTCGTCCGTGATATTCAAGTATTCCCTCATATTTCTACTGAAACGGTCATACTTTTTCACGATAATTCTGCTGATAAGCCCCTCACGGGCATCGCTCATCATCTGCATAAATGCGGGACGGTGCATCACATCTTTGCCCGACTTGCTGTCATCGCAGTAGATACGATAGTCGCATTCGCCCACAAATCTGATACACTCCTCCTTCTGTGCGGATATGGACAGCGAATTGTTGCCCTTATCCTTGTCACTAACGGATCGACGAAAGTAAATTGCCGTGATACCGTCGTTTGTTTTAGTTGATTTTCTCATTGTTGACCTCCAATTGCATCAGCATAATCGTAACTGTAATTCTTTTTCGGCAGATTGCCAGATCATTCAGTTTCTTTCTTTGTTCCGTTGCGGCGCATTGCACCGAGGAAAATATCGTACATCTTGTTGATCTTCTGCTGTCTGATTGTTTCGGGAACATCATCAGGGTAAGAAACTCTAACCTTGATACCCTCATCAGACACATAGGGGGCTGCCTTCTCTCTTTTCTCTACGGCAGATGTTGTATTCAAATTTTAGTCCTTTCCGACAGCTTTCTCTTTGTCGCTGTCTGTCATTTCAGGTTTGGTTATCAGCATCATCGCTTCTTTCAGCGATAGAAGTCGTAGCCATATCATCACCACCATTCTGAAATTTTAGTCGAGCCGAACTACTCAGCCCATACTAAAATTATAGCGCACTTTCGGGGTGAAAGTCTATTCGCAGTGCGCATGAAGCCCCGTGCGCCATAAAACTTTTCTTATCGTGAAAATGTTATGTGAAATTTTGAATTGGGCATAAAAAATGCAGAGCCGGTGTTGCTCTGCATGAAGATGGTATTCGGTTTTATTATCTGAATCGTACGCTTAGATTATTCTTAGTCCATACGGCGAAAACGATATAATTGCAAACTTGTAAATTCATCTTTGTTATGCTCCTTATACACGCCAATTTGACGGAGCAAGTAGTTGATTACACCATTGCCTTGCATTGGTTCTATCGCTATGCTGCCATTCTCAAATAAAACACCTGTTTGTGTTCCATATCCACCAAAATAATCTGTTTCAATATACATGATCTGTGCGTCTTTAGATTCCTGCAACAAAAAGCTAATGACAGAATCAGATAGATAATTGAACTGAGGATATTTATGAGTATCAGCAGTATCAAACAACTCCTCAATATCGTCAAATAAGCTATCATTGAGAAATGACATTCCATAACCCTGCGGAAGTATATTTTTCTCTGCATACACCCAATGATCTGAAATGTTTTGAATAACATTCTCTTTTGCAATAATAGCTCTTATCATATGTCCCATGAAAACTCTCCCTGTTTTTACGAGCACGCCGACCTCCAACTCTTTCCCCTAAATTATAACACACCGCCCCCAAAAATGCAATCCCATTTCCGAAAAATCCACCCTCCAGAATCACCGTCATCATCAACAGAAATCCCATGTTGAAACTATGCAGGAGGGAGAATCATCATGAACAAACTGTAAACTTTTCAGAAAATTATGCCAGAATCCTCAAATTTCACGGTAGATAAGTGAAGGGGTATTTTCATGGGCGATCAGGCAGGGCAGAAATTTGAATGTAACGATAAGTGTATCGACATTCAAAATCGGCTCAGGGAGAGCTGAACGGAAGGTTTCACCAGACTGCCGCCCACCCAGCATCATAACTGCGCCGAAGCCCAGTAAAATACTCTCAGAGCCGTGCGAATACAGAGAAAAGTCGCATAGCTCGTACATGAACTTTGTTCATGTATATCACAGCAGGAGCGTGAAAAAGTGCCGAAGAACGGCGAAAAACAAGTGAGGGCGTGGAACGCCCGATCAATTTTCACAAGCACGGTATGTCGTATTACGATTATGAAAAATCGTAAACCACATACGGCTTGTTAGGGGAAAATTCCCCTAAGACCCCTGAGAGGTCGGCACAGCCGACCGAGATACAGAAAGGAGACACAATGTCAATATTCAAAAAATCGGGCGAGGTAGATTTCACTGAACCGCCCGAAACCAGCGAGGGCGAATCACCACCGCAGGACACCGAGCCGAGCGAGGTACGCAAGCACCTGATTACTTTCAGAGTGAACGACATGGAACTTGAAGCAATCAACCGCCGATATGCGGAAACATCGTTCAAAAGCCGTGGCGATTTTTGCAGGTATTCTGCACTCATCGTGATGAATGTTGAGGAAGATACCGAGGACATAAAGCAGATAGCGAGGTACATATCGTCTATCTCCAATTCGTTCAATCAGGTAGCCCACCGTGTCAATAAAGGCGGAAAACTTTACGATGAAGATATTTCCGATATGAAAGCGAGATTAGAGGAAGTTTGGCGATTACTCGTATCCATACGATCCACACGGGAACATACGGTGCAATTGCTTATATCTGCAACCCGGACAAAACCGCAGACGGCAAATATGTTGTTAGCAACCTGTGCGTATCTTCTCCATGTGGAGCATCAGAACAGTTCAAAAATATCCGAGAGTGTGTCGGCACAGGACGAAGCCGAAGCGAGTGTCAGCACATAATACAATCGTTTGCTCCGGGGGAAGTCACTCCCGAACGTGCTTTGCTTATCGGGCAGGAACTTTGCAAGGCACTTTTCAATGACAAGTATCAGTATGTGCTTGCCGTCCATTGCGACCATGAACATATCCACAATCACATCATCGTGAACAATGTGAACTTCTACACGGGCAAGACCTTTGAAACCGAGCATAATCAGGGCAAAATTCCCGACCGAGCGTGGAGCAAACTCCGCACGATTTCGGACGAACTATGCAGGAAACACGGACTTTCTATCATCGAAAATCCGCATCTTTCAAAGGGTAAAAGCCATTGGGAGTGGGAGCTTGACCAACAGAATTTGTCGTGGAAAGAACAGCTTAAACGAGCCATTGACGAGGTTATCAAGGTCAGTGAGGACTTTGAGGATTTCCTTGCGAAATGTGCCGATTTCGGAATACTTGTGGACTACAATCCCGACCATAAAATCGACCTGAAATTTATGCTTGCCGAGCAGAAAGAACGCAATTCGAGGGCGAAATTCACAAGAGCGAAAACGCCCGAACAGATTACGCACAGCAGAGTGCGGAGCGTAAAGCCCTGAAGAAAGAAGCGGACAGACTTTCAAGGCTTGCGCAGCAGAAGCGTGACAGTCAGAGAACGCTTGACCGATATATGCAGAACGAACAGGCTGCCAAGAGAAAGAAAGGTCAGCTTGAATAAAGAGAGGAAGATTTTATGAGTAGAATAGGTTATATCCGTGTTTCCACGGAACATCAGGAGACAGCGAGACAGCAGGAGATCATGGACGGCTATCAGGTAGACCGCATCTTCTCCGAGAAGATTTCGGGAGCGAACAAAGACCGCCCACAGCTCAGGGCTATGCTTGACTATGTGCGTGAAGGCGATACGCTTTACATCGAAAGTATCAGCCGTTTAGGACGCTCCACAAAGGATTTGCTGAACATCATTGACACTCTCACCGAAAAGGGTGTCACTCTCATCAGCCACAAGGAAAACATCGACAACGTGAGGGCATCGAGATCGCTAAGGCTCAGGGTAAGTACGCAGGGCGTAAACCCATTGAAATCGACTGGACGAGGTTCGGTCAGCTTTATGGGGAATGGAAGTCAAAGAGCATCACGGGCAGGGACTTTATGCGGAGAATGGGCTTGTCGGCTAACACCTTTTACCGCCGTGTGCGTGAGTATGAAATCCGTCACGGCATTGCCGAGCCTACCTCTGCTTGACAGCCCCCTCAGACGAACGGAAAAGTCCATCAGAGCCGTTCGAGCCTGCGGAGCGGAAAACTAACCGCCTGAAAAGAAAAGACCTGAGAAGTGCTTGTGTGAGCAAATCTCAGGTCTTTGTGAGTTATTCAGTTCCAAAAGGGTATGCTGTCATTGTGGCGCGCGCCATAATTCCGATATGGACTTGTGTGGAACGGATTACAGGTGTTCCAATAGACTACGGTCATTTGAACTTCTTGACAGTAAAGTACCGAGTAACACTTGAAATGATCATCATAAGGATCATCACACTCAGCACGGCAAATGCGATCAGGAAAGAGTACGGAAACCACACACCGATCATTTTGTAGCTTGCAAAGCCATAACCTGCGATGCTGACTGCTATTCTGGGGAGCAGGGGGGTCAATACAAGCAGCGGCACCAGAATGCAACATTGTTTGCATAGTCTTTTCTTCTCTTTTGCAAGGTCTGTCTGCTTCTTGTCAAGGCGCTTTCTCTGCGTAAACATCATAAAAAGCACCAGAATAATACCGATCAAACTAACGATTGTGATACAAGACGATACCTTATCCATAGTCGAGCAAGGATCTAACAGTTCAAACTGTTCTCTGTTGATCTGTTCGCCCTTCATGACTTGATAAAGTGAGTTGCCTGCATAATCTGCTATGAATGTCCACACGTTTGAAACGGAGAAAATGCCGATGTCCCGTTCTTTATCGACAAGAATGAAAGAGCTGAAATTTGCGTTCGTTCCCGTGTGATACAAAAAGCCGTCATAATCTATCCATCCGTTATACTGTACCATACTGTTACCCATGTCGATCTTGTACACATCGGGAGCTTTTTGTGAAGCAGTAATAGCGTTTGTTAGTTTTTCCGGCAGCTCCAAATGTCCGAGCTGTGCTTCTATCCATAGCGACATATCCTTCGGTGTGGAACGCAGACCGCCGTCACCCGAAGTCAGCGAAAATTCAGGTTCATCGTATGGCCTAAGTTTCAGGAATAACCAGCGGTAGCCCTGTGTTGTCGGAATATGATATCCGCTGTGTATCATTCCGATCGGCTGCAATATTTCCTTTGTGACGTATTCTTCAAAGGGCTGACCGCTGACGGTTTCTGTGATATATGCAAGAATGTCATAGCCGAGATTACAGTATTCAAACCTCGTTTCGGGTTCATAGACAAGCTCGATGTTTTCGGCAATGTGGGCTATTTCCTCATTGGAAACTGTGTTGTCTTCGACCGGATACTGCATCATCGTTGTGTTGGAAATGCCCGAACAGTGTTCAAGAAGCTGCCATATCTTCGTATCCTGCGATGCTCCGTTCCAAGTCACGATCCACCACGGCAGGTAGTCCGATACGCTGTCCTCAACCGAGAGCTTACCCTCCTCCTGCAATAGAAATACAGACAGTGCAGTAAATGCTTTTGAGCATGAGCCGATGCCGAACACAGTGTCCTCAGTTACGGAAGTTTGCTCCTCGATATTGGCATATCCCCAATTCTTGAAACCGACCTCCGAGCCGTTCACCAAAGTAACGGCAAGTCCGGGCGGATCATCTTTCTCTATTTTTTCTTCAACAAAAGCACTCCACTCCGTATTATCCAAGACGGTATCCGCAGCAGATGCCTGAAGCGGTGCTGCGATCAGAATAGGCAGCGTAAGAGTTACTGCTATTGCTTTCAGTATGAAATTTCTGATCATCAAGTATTCTCCTTTTTACAAATGTTATCTATTTTACTTTGAACAAACAATTTCAGAGCAAGTAATCCATAGCTCATCAATGAAATCAAAGCATAGTATACAATACCGAGTATAGCCGCCTTAAATAAAGTCAGGCTTTCTGCCGGTACCAAGCCATATATAAGGTTACCTGTAATTAGAAAGCGAATATAATCAAACAGGAAGTAACACATTGCCATAGCCGGGGCAATCATAATTCTTCTGAAACGATCTTTTTTATCCTTTAACTCAAATTTTGTCGCAAACAAAAACATTGCCAAAACCAACATGGGATTGATTCCGTGCATGAAGAAAAACATATCACTAAAATTAAAATTGAACCAACCTAAGAACTTAAAAAACACAGTACAAAAAACGGTCAGTATACACGGCAGAACTAATTGATACATCATCACAGGCAAGGCTTTCTTTCTGATAAGACCTACGATCCCGTCAAATAGCAATAACAAGCCACATAAGGAATTTGAAATAAAAGTCAACTCATGCATCAATGAAACTTGAAAATGATATCCAACAAGCACCGTGAATAGTATGAATGCCCCCACAATCATTTTTGTTATTCTTTTGATAGTTCTGTCTGCATAAGATACTCTATTTCCTTCATAACTCATAATTGTTTACCTCATAATCTTTCCGATTTTTATGAGCAAAATGAGAGCTTACTGCAATAGCTCACTTTATCAGTTTCAGGCTCATCAATATATGATCACCTGTCTAACCGTTGTAATCATAAAACAGCTTATCAAGCAGCTTGTCAAGCCCACGCTTGTCACCGAGGGCAGCCCTGATAAAAATGCCGATATTGCAGAGCATCAGCTTCAGATAGAGCCAGTCACCCATATCATCGTATTTTCTTGTGGAATTGATAAGTACGTTTTTATGCAGAACGGTATATTTCTTTCCTTTACGCTTACCATATGCTTTCAATAGCTTGGCAGTCGCAGCATCTTCCATAGCTTTCTTTTCCACAAATCCGCCTATTGCCTGAAATGTTGATTTCTCAGCCCAGAAGATACCACAGTACAGTCCCGTGACAGCAAAAGACACTCTACACAGCAGATCATTCAGATACAGAGGAACAGAATATCGCTCAAAGCGGATCGGCGCTCCGCCGCCGATATATTTGCCTGTGTCCAGCAAAAAAGCGATCTCTTTCAGCGTTCCTTTCGTCATACGGTTATCGCAGTCTATGGTCACAATAATATCGCCAGTCGCATTAATGATCCCTGCGTTTCTGACCTTGGCAATACACCTGTCACCGTTGGAAATGACCTTTGCACCATGTTTCTCTGCGATCTCTGCAGTCCTGTCAGTACAGCGATTGCAGACAACGATGATCTCCACCTGACCGCCGTAATACTTTACGGCGGCTTTTATGGAACGGATACACCTTGCCACATATTTTTCCTCGTTATGGGCGGGAATAATAACCGAGATGCTTTTCATGATGATGTTTCCCTCCGCAGATATATCTGTTTCCAGTGATCTATCATTTTCAGATAATCATGTTCCATATCATCGGCATTTAAGCTGCCATTGCTTATCTTTTCAAATAAATAACCTTCACAGGCAAGATATATGTTCCTATATATCATTTCAAGGTCAAGACCTTCTATAAACTGATCAGGGGTAATGCTGATATTAGTAGTCTGATAATCAAATCTTGAATAGCTGTCTATAAAGTCCGAAACGTCCGCTTTTACCTCTGGTTCATTATCATAGTATGCTTTCAGTTCAAATATCACACATTCAGGGTATGAACGAAGCATATCGGTTATTGTCTTTAATGAATGTGTAAAAGCATCAAAAAAGTTCTCGCTGTCATAGCATCCTTGTTCTTTTATTCTTTGACTCTTTATCTCAGCACAATATTGCAGAAGATACAGATAAAGCTCTTTTTTGTTCTTAAAATAATAGAATAAAAGAGATTTGCTTATCCCTGCTTCTGCTGCGATCTCATTTATAGGGCTTTTCTTGTATCCATATTGCGAGAATACACGCAGAGCAGCATTTATGATAGAGGTGCGCTTATCATCTGGCAAACTAAGAAAGCTGTTATTCATATTATCCCCCCCTTGACCGCTTGGTCAATTAAATTATAACACGACTGACCGTTTTTGACAAGACCCTTTTCATAATTAAAAAAACAGGGCAATGCCTTCCACTCACGGAGGACATTGCCCTTTCCTTATGTTATGATCGTATTAGTCCTGAATTTCCTTCATCATAGTCGCACCGTTCTTAAATCCGATCTTGTAGGCTAACCTCATCTCGGCAGTAGCAGCGGTATCACTCACGCAGTCGAGAATTTTGTGGAATACATCGATCTGCTCCTCACTCAGCGAATTTTCAAAGGGGATACAGAGCTTGTTAAACTCGTCAGAAAACTCGGCGGCGTGAATATCGCCCTGCCGATAGTTGTAAAGTACATCAATCATCGTTATTTCGTCCTTTCAGTTTTTTGTAAAACCAATCGTCCGATTAACAAATATTCCGTTGATAAGGTGTTGCCTACGGCACACCGCTGGCGAAAAATATGCGGTTGATAATGGGTTTGATTATGAATTGTTAGACAAAACCAATACGATTTCCGATTGTACGATCACGCTCAGCCACACGTCATACATCTATGACGAAACGGAAAAGGAGCCTATTGTGACCGTAAAAGATGGAACGAAGACACTTGTAAACGGTACTGATTATACTGTTTCTTATTTAGATAATAAAAATGTGGGTACTGCAGAAATCATTGTTACAGGTATCGGACAGTATTCAGGAACAACAAGCCTGACTTTCGAAATAATTGCTAAAGTTGATTCAATGCTCGGTGACGTAAACGGTGACGGCAAGATCAATGTTACCGACATCACAAAGGTAGCTGTACACATCAAAGGTAAGAAAATGCTTGATGATGCAGTACTTCAATATGCCGATGTAAACCACGACGGTAAAATCAATGTTTCTGACATTACAAAAATCGCAGCACACATAAAAGGGAAAAAATTACTATTTTAGTTCTCGCACAGGCCTGTCAATACCGGCAGGTCTGGTTTTTTTCCTATCATCCGTATCACGTGTGTCACGCGTGACACAAAATAAAAAATCACATTTTAACTATATAAAAATATTATTTGGACGTTTCCTTGATTTTTTTTATCTACCTGTGCTATACTGTAGTCATAGAAGAGAGGAAGACTTCTCACAAGCAGATAACACTTGCTCCCTGCAGCAAAAAAGGCACCTCTTAGCGCCAAGAGGTTAACATGGCGTGAAAACTCCAGTTACCAATCATCGTTTTGCCTTTGTATAGCAAGCAACTCAAAAATGTTATTCTCCTTGTTATTCTGCTATCAGTAGGGTAGGGAACAGCCCCGAGCTCAGGCCTGTATTCATCAGGAAATCCGCAAAAGCGGATAAGTTCCATCGTTTATGTTCCTTTATGGTGATTCTTTGAATTTTTTCCTCCTGTTTTTTGGAATCTTCATTTTTTTATGGAGATTCTTTTTTTATCTGAATAAATTTTCTTATAAAATAAAGATGTCTAAAAAATACTATATATAATTTTTAATTCGCGTCAGAATCTTATATAATAATATAGGCAAATTAAAACTGAAAATTCAGGAGGTACAAATATGATAAACACAAAAGATTTTAAGACAAAGACTTATCTTAAAAAGGGAAATAACATAGGATCAAACAAAGCTTGGGTCATAGCTATGGATGTTGGCTACTCAGCAGTAAAGATAATGTCAAAGACAGATATCTGTTCTTTCCCATCATTTGCTATAAGAAGAAAAGATAATACAGCTTCCATAGGCGACGCTGCTCCTACAGATATTCAGTATAAGGGCGAAGACGGTGTTATCTGGGATGTAGGAGAGATCGCTGTTGGTAAGATTTCTCAGTCAGATAGCAGTAATTCCGAAGAAATGCTCTATTCGAGAAATAGATACACTAATCCGATGTTTCTTGTTATCAGCAGAGTCGGTATCGCGCTCGGTCTGCAGGGCTACATGGGAGAGAACGGCGGCGGAAAGAAGAAAATTGTCCTCCAGACTGGACTTCCTCCTGCATATGTAAAGGCAGACAGCAAACCCTTAAAAAATATACTTAAGGGTAAGCACGAATTTTATCTTAAGATAGGAAAAGAAACATGGAAGAAATACTGCTTTGAACTGGAAGAAGAGAACATCTGGATCATGCAGCAGCCTTTAGGCTCACTTCTCGGTGCAACTCTAACTGATGAAGGAAAGCAGACTCCGGACGGAAAAGATCTTATGAACAAGAACGTCCTCATCTTCGACGGCGGATTCGGAACTCTTGATACTTTCGAGATAATAAACCGAACAATAGGATCGACACAAACATTTGATCATCTCGGTATGAAAGCAATACTGCACAAGGCAGTAAATGATATTTATAACAAATACGACGAGGAGATAGCCGTATCTGCAATGCAGAATATTCTTAGTACCGGAAAGATCAAAAAGTACGATTCGGAAACGGTATCCACTAAAACCATAGAGATAGCAGACATCGTTGAGACTTGCAGTTATGATATCTGCATGGAAGCTATTAAGAGCATACGTACTATTTACAACAATCTTATCGAATACGATTATTTGCTCGTTACAGGCGGCACAGGTGATGCTTGGTTCTCGACAGTAAAAAATTATTTTTCCAAGATGGAAGGGCTCAATGTTATAGCAGCTAACAGAGCTACTACTATTCCTCAGATCTTCTCCAACGTGAGAGGTTACTATCTGTATCGTGTAACTGCACTGAATTCAAAGAAGTCAGCATGATGTAAGGAGGAGGACTAGGAAATGTATGTACAGGTAAGACTCTATGTTCATCAGGATAACGACTTGATGATGATAAATAACGCTCCCGGTTTCAATCTTGACACGATCATCCACGATGCAGTGTGTGCTTTCGTCAGAGGCGAGGATTTTGAGATCCCGTCTCTAACGATAAAAAAGAAAAATATGAAGGACTCCGGCAGGATATGCGTAACATTCGATGAAAGGTCAGATGCAGACGTTATATCTTATCTCAAAACAGTAAGATACGGGTTTATGAATGATTATCTCAAGCAGATAACCAAAAGATATATACAGAGGGATATGTTTGAAGCTGCTTTTTGCGCAGAGGAAGGTGAAAATAACAAATCTGTCAAAGGCGTTGTTTACCATAAAAAGCGTGTCAGCTTAAATGAAGAACCCAAAGAAATAAATGTGAGCAAGAAAAACGATGTACTCAATGTGCCGGGTCAAGATCCTGCCGAAAGCAACATAGCACCTGCAGAGCCGGCGGTACAGCGGGAGATCACTTTTGAAAAAAACATCAATGATACTAGCGATGCAGGAAACAATGATACCGAGGAAATGGTCGATCTGATAGATAGCCTTATCGGTATCTAGGAGGAAAGAAAAAACAATGGATAATTTCAAAATACCATCAGACACTCTGGATAGACTCAATGATTTTGCGGATCAGATAATGGATATGATCGACGGTTCTTATCCTTTCTTTATAGTTTACGCTACCGAAAACATGAATAAGAAGACCAACTATAAGTATTTCTATTCTATACCATCGGAATTGGGCTATAAACTCTGCGATAACAAAATGAAAGACATTCTCGATCTCCATAACATTCCCCGCGATGGAACGCCATGCTCCGTCAAGGACTTTTCAATGCCGGATGATGAAAGGGAAAAGCTTAGAAATATCGTAAACAGCTTTATGTTTTACTGCCAAAACGCTAGGATCCCATGCTTCATTCAGATCGCAGTAGAAAATAACGCAGAAAAGAACAGCACAGAGTACATTATGGACATCGTATCACCGTACAGGCTGTTGATAAAGCTTAACAATGATAAGATCACAAAAGTTCTGAGATATACTATGGAGTCGAATATTTATCCATCAAGGCTGATGGACCTGAAGACTGATCTGCTTGACATTAGTGAGATGGTTAATGATGTAACTAAGCTGGATCATGATCAGGAAGAAATCTATCCGGATTCTACCGAAACTGAATTTTCTGAGATCTACTCAGCGCCTGTCTATAATCCCGAAACGGCTGAATACGATGTTATAAGCGAAATTGTAATGGACAGCGCTGAAATAATCGAATCTATGAACAATAAGGAAACAAAAGCAATTTCGGATAATAAGATCACTCCTGTTTCTGAGCCTGTCGAAGAAAAGCCAAAGAAAAAGAGAGGAAGAAAAAAGAAGTCAGAAACGGTTCTTACCTCGGATGTTCCAAATGTTTCAACCATAGAGAAAAAGGAAGAACCGGACGAACTTCCTAAGCCCAAAAAGAGAGGAAGAAAAAAGAAATCAGAAACAGTTCCTGTTCCTGAAGAAACATCTGTAATAAATGTAGAACACAAGGAAATCCCTGATGAGGCCCCTAAGCCCAAGAAAAGAGGAAGGAAAAAGAAGACGGAAATGAATGCTGTAATTGAAACACCGGCCGCAACAAGCGCCCCTCAGAAGAAAATAAAAACAAAAGAATATTCAAATTTGGGAGAAATCATCACTCCTATAATGAAGTCCAGCAAGAGTAAAAAGAGATCGAACTCTGCTTTGTACGAAAAATATAAAGATATTCTTGAGAGATTCCCCGATGACTTCATAGATGGCGAATACGACGATGCGTAGAAGAAAAAAAGACCGATTGTGACAGTCGGTCTTTTTCTATATTATCTCAGTTCTATATCATGTAGTGCAGCTTGTTCTGCACACTTGAAAACTCCGGAACTGGTAAAATCAGTTATATAAATTCAAGAAACGTATTTTTATCGATTCTAATTTTCTGTTATAATATAATTGCTGATGAACATTTCCGATATTTAATTATTATCCGGAGTTCAATGTCCTTTGCCAAGGACAGAACCTTCGTGGAGAGCGAAGAAAAATAATTCCTAATAGTGGAGTGTCTGTCGGAAATCATCAGCATCTCTTGGTTTTTGGAAGGAAAGTCGGATGAGCGCAGTTCGGCTTTCTTTTTTTTTATTTTTAGTAATTTTCTAATAATATATATATAGACTAAAAATTCGACTCTTTTTTAGAAAGGAGGGCAAGGCGGTTTATCGCCCTGCACAATGAAAAAAATCAAACTATTATCATTTATTTTATCAGCGTGTATGTTATCCGCATGCAGCAATGAAACCAAATTCGTTGACAAAGGGAAAAAACGCATAGTCGGTGAAAACGAAAGTATTGCAGAAGTAATGGAAAAACCTGATAAAAAAACATTTAGCGATATCCCGATCATAAAAACCATATCTGAAAATAACTCAGGTCATTTTGAGGGAAATCTGACCGTTAATGCAAAAGATAACGATATAAATTATGATGTAACTCTTGATGTCAGTGAGGATAAAAACATAAAACTGGGAATACATTCCGAAGATACCGAGTTTTCTATTTTGTATTTCAATGATTCGATGGAATTATTTGTTATCAATCCTTCCGGAAATGAATACTTTATGGATACAAAGCGTATTATCCTCAACAATTTTGCTTGTATAAAGGATCATATGTATCAGTATGCTATCTACGCAGCCAACAATAACGGTTTTTTCAGCTTTACTGAAGACAATAAGAGCATGATGTTAAACTGCAATTCATCTACTGTGTTTTCTGCAATATGTGAAATATTTGATCAGGTGAACGAAAATTATTCGGAAGTATACAGGCTGACAAAAGAGGATAAGTCGTTTATGTCCTTTGCAAGAGAAATGTTTAATGATACTGAACACGAATTGTCGGAGGGATTATCCAAAAACGCTATGAATGATTTCACTGAAGCTTACTGCGTCATAGCACAGAGAAAGCTTTTATCAGAGACAGATAAACTCTTCTCTTTTACTCTGACTGTTAATGATGACCTGGATCTTGAATATGAAATGAGTGTGGTCGATGAAGAGAATAAGCCTCTTTACACAATAAAAGGTGATCTCGAAAAAACGGATAAAGCCACAGAAGTTATAGCCAGACCTAAAGACATAGATGATTACAGAGAAAAAGAAGATGATTCCTCTCAGGTCGATATAAGAGCGGATAATGATGATATCGCTCCTCAGGATGAAGATACGAATCCCGAAGAGCCGGAAGAATGGGAGGATAACAGCTTTTTTGAAGGCAAAACAGACGATTCGGACTGGATCTCTGATGACTTTTTTAAAAAATAAAAAATAACTATATATAATTTTTTTTTAGCCTCAGTTTCTTATATAATAATAGTAGAAAAAAAAGAAAGGACGGGATAAAAGTGATATACAAAATTGATAAAAATTGTATATTATACTATCAGTATATAAAGGAGCTGGAAAGCAATTTTGCCTTTGAGGACAGAATACAGAAATTATGTAAGATCACGGGGAGAAGCCGTTCAGATCTTGCGATAAAGATCGAATGTAATAGAAGAGCATTCCTTAACATCACATGGAAAGACGGAGAGCCTGTTGATTTTGATTTCTCAGGAATAAACATCAATGACCTTAATATTACTCCGAGAGAGTATCATGAAAGCAACATAAATAAATATTTGGATAAAAAAGTTGCGGCAAAGCTGAAAGCTCCATTGAATTATGAGTATTTTCTTATAAATACAGCACTTTTTATTGAGCTTCCGGATCTAGCTGATGTAACTTTCAAATTCCGAGTTAATGGGCTTGAATTACTTAACGAACAGGAAGATATAGCCATAACCTATGCAAGAAATATGGTACAAAGTCTCATAGAAGATGTTTCTTACGTTTATTAATAAATTTAGGAGGATACATATATGAATAAGAGCGATGTAACTAAGTTCAAAAAGTTTATCGACAACGACAACAACTTTTTTACAGTGAATAATGTTCTGACTGCTGTTATAAATAAAGACGTTGTATACTGTACTGAAAAAAGATCGTGGATAAGCTATTCTCAGAGCGAACAGGAGGAGATAGTCTCTATAATCAAAAAAGTACTGACAGGAAAGATAGGCAAAGTTCTTACCGAATACGAATTCCCTATAACCCCCGAGAAGAAAAATGTTTCTCAGGAACTACTGATGAATATGAAGATATCTCAGTTTGAAGATGATGATCTGAACGAGATCTTCATTAATAAGATCAAAGACGGTGTGAAAACAGATGGTGCATACACCGTACTGTCTGTAAACTTTACGATCTCTGTATACGATAAAAATGCTGATCACTCAGATGAAGTATCTTTTGTTGTAACTGCTTTTTGTCCTATAAAGCTGAGGATCGACGGCTTTATTTATAACGACGAGTCCAATACCGTCGAAAAGAAAACATCAACAGACAGGATCCTGGAACAGGCTTCTGACGGATTCATGTTCCCTACATTCACAGATAGGCAGGAAGATGTGAACCATGTAATGTATTTTTCTAAAAATGCCGGAAAGCCGAATGTCGGGATAATAGAAAATGTACTCGGCTGCAAGTATATAATGAGTTCTGAACAGCAGAAAACGCATTTCTGGGGTATGGTCGCCAATGTCCTGGGTGAAGACCTTAACTATGATATGATAGTAAATATAAATGAAAAGCTGTCAGATCTTGTACAGGCTTCCGAGGGACTAAAAGAGGCACGTGAAATAGACTGTGCAGACATACAGCATATTCTTGAAAAATGCGATGTACCGAAGGACAAGCTTGATGATTTTGGTAAGATCTATGATAAGGTGATGTCATCAAGGTATTCATCTTTTATTGCAGCAAACGTCTGTGATGAAAAAGTTAATATAAAATTCGGAAATTCCAGCCTGAAGATCGATTATAAAAAAGCAGCTACTGCCCTCGACGTTCAGATGGTAAACGGAAGGAAGTGCCTTGTATTTCCTCTTGATTCAGCCGAGATTTCTGTGCTTGGCATCGACACGAGCGTAAATCATTCTCTGAACGTTTAACTAAATAAGTCTGCAAAAAAATTTTTTATTTGAAAAATTTTCTGCTATAATTATATATAGAAATAAATAACCAAAGACGAGGAGTGTTATAAATGTCAAAATTTTGTCCGTCATGCGGAAAGCAGCTGAACGATACAGCAATGTTCTGTGAGCACTGCGGAACCAAGTTAAACACAGAAAGTACAGTTTCCGAAGAGGTAAGCCAGGTCTATATGCCGGCGACGGAAGAAAAAACCTATGAAAATGATGATGATAACAGCGCGGCTGCTATGCTGAGAAGCAGATCTTATGAGGAAAAGCCAAAAGAGAAAAAGCCTGTAAGAAGGAAGATAATTGCAGTACTTGCTTTTCTTGTGGTGTGCGCAGGCGGTGCTTTAGCTTATTTGCTTCTTAAAGAGCCCGAAAAGCCACTTAAGCCAAACCGGGAAGTTGTATCATCCAAAGCAGAAAAAACAGAATCTGAACCAGAAGTGTTGACCACATCGGATGAAGACAGCAAAGCGGATGATTCTTCTGAACCGGAGACAGAAGATAATGAATGGGAGATCAAAGCAGAAATCGAAGCTCCTGAGAAAGAACTTGATGTAACTACGGAAACAGTTAATGATCATGAGATCAAAAAGTTTTCTACAGGCATCAAAGATTCGTATTATGACTTTGTAAACTACTATAAGGAACAGTACGGCAGTAATGCTTCTTATTCTCAGTTCAAAACCGAGGACGTTTATACAAGACAGTCGCAGCGAAAGAATTACACCGGTGTTAAAGATAATTACAACATAAACATCAATGCTAACACCAGAGACGGAGAATCAGTCGTTCTTGCAAAGTCAAGCTTTAGTACGTACACGGCGTATTTTGACGGTGCATCGTCTTTCTATATGGAAATACACGACGAAGAAGGGGAGTCCGTTTCAACTTTTCAGACAGAATGCTATGATCACTTGAAGAACTTTATGGACGAAGATCTGGCTGAGTTTCTTGTATATGGCCAGGGTAAAGTCTATTACGGAGAAGAAGATAACAAAAACCTTGAATACGAGATGATCTTCTCCACACAGGACATAAAAATGAAGGCTAACAGAAATGTTGAGGTCGATAAAAGACACGGCTTTAAGGCTGCGTTTGAAATCGGATTTGAACTTATGACTGATGAAGAAAGTCAGACTCCTTATTTTGACGGAAGCTCTCCCGAGGTGTATAATAATTCTTCAATAAAGATATCCGACTTTATCCCGGTTCTGAGTGATCCTTCTCAGACTGACTGCGGTTCTTCTCACGAATTCATGAAGAATGTAATGTCAAACTTTACTATACCGGGTAAAAAGTTTATCGATACTAAGCTTGACAGCATGAATGTTACTGAAATGGTATCCGAGGACGATGGTTCAAAGACCAAAAACGCTTTTAAATTCAGAGTTTCAAGCGGTGTCAGCGGAATGAAGTATGAGGATGCTCCTTTCGTAGACTTCAATTTTGAAGCAGTCAAGGATGATAAATCAAATTACTCGGAATGTAAGAGTGAGATATACGGAAATCTCAAAAACAGCAACAGGACAGATAAGAACGTCGAATCGATCATTTCTTTCCTTAAGGCTATCTACCCGAATATTGCCGGTGCTAACATTCCGGCTGACAAAGCTGTTGAATCATTGAGAAAGAACCAGCCTTTTGAAATCGATGTTAAGATTGGCGCTGCATGGTCCAGCAACGTACCGGCTCATCTTGTTATATCCAATGAGGAAGGCACCTGCTTTACCTTGACTTTTGGTATAGAACAGCAGTCAGTAAATAAAGAAGATGACAGTAAAGATGAATCATCATCTATAGGCTTGGAAGAGGATATGCCTCAGGAAGCAAGTTCAAAAACTGATAATTCGTCAAAGGCTGACGATTTTGCCGCCGCACGCTCGTGACTTTAGTCATGAGTTAGGCGTCATTTCTTGACATTCTGTTGTGCATGGTCGAGGGTATGTATATTCATTGTAATACCATATCGTAAGAGCTACCAAATACAGGAAGTCCTGATCATATACTTCGTCTTGTAAACTGTAAGCCTCAATTAAGAATGTCAGATACTATAATTCTTAAGTGAAAGACAGCTAAGTGAGTAAGATTAGCTGTCTTTCTGCATCTTAAACCTCATAAAAAGAAAAATTGAATTCTGTTTGTGTCACGCGTGACACAAACACAGCAAAACTTTTAAGTATATAAAATTTTAAATTCTTAAAAAAATCTACTATAATAAATATATATGGAATCCATCGTATTTTGTAGCAACTGTAAGCGACAGAAGTCTTAAACATAAACATGTAACAGATTACATTAATTCTCAAAAAAAACAAGTAGAAGGAGGAAGTCTGCAGTATGCAGATATATACGACATACAGCGTTAAGATCAAGCATTACAACAACATCTTTAAAGATACCGTTATCGTATACAGACATGCTGTAGATTACCTTATCAGCGTTTGTCTGGATCATTGGGATAACATTGTTACATTCAAAGGGGTGAGTAGACTCACATATATTGAAACACTGATCCATGCTACAAAAGATAATCCCGATCCAATTTATGACTTTGACGCCAAATTCTATAAAATGCCAAGCTATCTGCGTCGTGGTGCAATCAACGAGGCTATAGGCAAGGTATCATCTTACAAAACCAATCTCGATAACTGGATCAAAGATCCGGTCGGAAGAGAACCATCGTATCCAAAATCAGGTTATTCATTCCCGTCTATGTATCGTACAGTAATGTACAATCAGACCGGTGATTATACTGCCCGGATCAAAGTCTACATCCGTAATACATGGGACTGGATAACGATAAACTTTAAAAAGTCTGATATGGATTATATATACAGACATTGCAGTTTTCGCAAGCAATGCGCTCCAACACTTCAAAAACGAAGCAAGGAGTGGTTTTTGGACTTTCCGTTTGAGGAAAAGGTCAAACTTGCAGATACATCTGTACACGAACAGACCATTGTTGCTGTAGACCTTGGGATCAACACCGCTGCTACGATTTCCGTAATGCGTTCAGATGGCACTATTCTTGGAAGGCATTTTTGTAAGCTTACCAAAGAAACAGACCATCTGATGCATAGCATTAACCGTATAAAAAAAGCTCAGCAGCATGGTAACTATAAAACACCAAGGCTTTGGGCAAAAGCCAAAGGAATCAATCACGACATTGCCACTAAAACAGCTGCCTGCATCGTAGATATAGCCGTTCTTTATAATGCAGATGTTATTGTATTTGAGCATTTAGACAAGAACGGTAAGGTCCGCGGTTCTAAAAAGCAGAAGCTCAAGCTGTGGCGCAGTCAGGAAGTACAGTCTATTGTAACGAATAAAGCTCACAGACAAGGTATGAGAGTAAGCCATATCTGTGCATGGAATACGTCACGCCTTGCCTACGATGGCAGTGGTTTTGTACTTCGTGGTAAATTCGGTGGTTTCAATACCTATGAGCTATGCAAATTTCAAAATGGCAAGACCTACAACTGTGATCTATCTGCTTCGTATAATATCGGGGCAAGATATTTCATACGTGAAACATTAAAATCCTTGGATGAGAATTCAAGGTTGCTCATTGAGGCTAAAGTCCCTCAATGCAGTAAGAGAAGCACCTGCACGTTCTCTACCTTAGTTAACCTGAATGCGGAAATTATTGCTCAAACAGCATAATTTTCTGAGTTCAGGCTGTATGGTAGAAACGTAGTCCGCCTGCCTAAAGTGGGCGTGTCCGCTAGGACACTATAGGAAGCACGCGACTTTAGTCGTGTGAGGCTTCACAGTGATCCTTGGTTTGTGGTTAACAAGGACCAAAAGATGCTGCTTGATTATCTCCTTAATTAAAAAGCTCCTTACGGGGCTTTTTTTTATCTAAATAAATTTTTACATATAATAAATATGTATTATAAAAATTGTATATTTTGGCGTATCGTCAAAAACAGGAGGTAAATAATGCGTAAAGTGTTTAAATGTATCAATAAAGTAATCGCGTCGGCAATTGCTGCATTGTTAGCTGTTTCAGGAACAGTACTGGTTAGTTTCGCTGATGATTATCAAAAGGGAGACGTAAACAGAAGTGGTTCGATTAATGTTACAGATATTATCAGTGTGGCAGCCCATATAAAAGGCAAAAGATTAATAGACCCTGAATATCAATATCTGGCCGATATAAATGAAGATGGTATTATAAATATTTCTGATATAACGACAATAGCTGCAAGAGTCAAAGGTTATTATGCCAATAAGGTTCCGGAGAAAGTAAATTTTACAAGCACGGATACATCTCCGTCTTACTTGTTTTTGAAACAAAACTATAAAGGAATGGTAAAATCAAAGGAGCTGGATCCAAACAGCAATAACGGAGTATTATTTGATAATCTTTATTATGGTTATCAGATAGACGATAATACATATAGATTATATAGCAGGAACACTTATACAGACGTTCCTAAGAAGTATGTTCGTGACGGTGTATTTATTACCAATAAATACAACAATATCTTGAATGTGGGAAATATATCGCAGTTTGATAATGAACTTAATGTAACAGAATATAACGGAAAAGATAAGGATCTGAGCTGCGGTCCCGCGTGTATTGCTATGGCTGTTACAAGTGAATTCAAAAAGAATGTATCTATTACAGACGTTTTTGTAGACGGAAATAATTATGCATGGTCTATAGGAGCTATACCAAAAAATCTTTATGCACATAATTACAACTACACACCATGGAATTTTGAATGGTGTGAGGCCGGAGGGAACGGCACTACCCTTAATGGTATGTTCAGGCTTATGCAGATATATGCCGACAGGGAAGGGAAGACTGCTGTTTCACCCGTTGTAAACTATTATGAAAGCAATAATAAAACAATAGATAAAATAGACAAGGCTCTCAGTGAAGGACATACCGTTGTGGCTTCTGTGCTGTTTAATTCGAGATATGTAGCTTTCAATGGCTATTCCAATACTATCCGTGCTGCAGCAAATTTTCTCCCGGCAAATCCTTTTATCCATTATGTGGTCATAGCAGGAGAATGTGATGGATCAGGAAAATATGACGGATATTATGCTGTAGCGGATCCTTATAAAAAAGCATTGAAAGATATAAACGGAAATTTGGTCTGTGATGATATAAATTCGGGACTTACTATCGTAAGAAAACAGACTATGGCTGGTTCGATAAATCAGATGTATGATTCGTGGTACAGAGGTATTGTATACGTGAAATAATTTTTTTACTATATATAATTTTACTTTTTCAAAAAAATCTGCTATAATATATATGTATACTTTCAAACATTTCATGTTTCATTTTAACCCCTATTGATGTTTTATGGCTGTAAGGAAGATACAGTGTATCTTCCTTCGCTGTAAAACAAATCACAAAGCTTGCGTAACTACGATTTCATCTCATTTTTACTCCTAAATTTTTGCTGCAAGGGCAGCTTTTAGTTACCTTTGCAGTACATGTGCCATTAGCTCAGTCGGCAGAGCATTTGACTTTTAATCAAAGGGTCCGGAGTTCGAATCTCCGATGGCACACTTACGGACTTTTAGTCTGAATAAATTATAGAAAGAAGTGATACGAAAAATGAATAAGGCAGAACTTATCAATGTTATCGCAGAGAAGGGCGGTTATACCAAGAAGGAAGCTGATAAGGTACTGACAACAGTTCTTGATACTATTGCAGGCGCTCTGGAGAACGGTGAGAAGGTCACTCTCGTTGGCTTCGGTACATTCGAGGTTAGGGAAAGAGCTGCTAAGGTCGCTTTAAATCCTGTTACCAAGGCTCCTGTTGACGTTCCTGCAAGAAAGGTTCCCGCGTTCAAGGCTGGACAGGCTCTTAAGGAAGCTGTTGCAAAGGCTAAGAACAAGAAGTAAAAAGCTTTTTCATTTTCTCCTTTTTAAGCCTCTGATACAATACATAACTATTGTAAAAGAGGCTTGTATGCAGACGTTATACGGAATTTGTGAGTTCGAATCTCACCGTCTGCGCGTTTTTTTTGAGGATTTTCAAAAAAACTTCTTAAGGTGTCAGACTTGTTGTTGAAACGCTCAGAATCACACAAAACTTCCCGTCACGCTCATTCCTTATCTTCTCACCTGCGATATATGCTGCACTTGCTACGCAACTGCCCCACTCGTTCGCGTGACCATTTTGACGTTGAAATGATATATTGCTGTTATGCGACTTCTTTCGGTTTGGATTAATCTCAATACATACAAATGTTCGATTCTGTTTTATGTTATAGCACGAATATTCGCACTGTCAAGAGCTTATCGAAAATTTGTTCTTTGTTGCTACTGAGTGGGCATATAGCTAAATTCAAATATCATCTTAACACTAAGGTGCATTTTAGTGCGTTTTTTCAAGTTTCTCATGCTCAGAGGTTCGTATGGTTAATTGCATCTATCATGAAAACATAGAAAAAATACGTTATTAAATGAAATACAGACACAAATTAAGTTTTCTTTTGCATTGTAATTTAATAGATTATTAACTTGACAATTAACACATCTGGTGATATACTGATTAAATGGTTAATTCACAATTAAATATTCTTTGTTTAGTAGTTTGTGCATAATTCTAAATGCATTGACAATTTTCACTTTCATTATTTAGATGTATATATTGAAAATAAGTTTTATACATTTGATTCTTATATGTGCAGAGGAAAGAAGTTTTATCAATGCTATGTAAAGAATATAACCGATGATTGTAAGTGCAAAGTATCTGGTGAATTTAGGTTTATGTGATACATAAATAAAACAGAGGAGGAGTAAAGCTCCTTCTCTGTTTTAGCATAATGACAAATTGAAAAATGATAAACAACCTAATAAGTTGTTAAACTAACAAATGGAGATATGTAAATGATTAGAAGCATACTTACTCAGACAAAAATAATGCTTAACAAAAAGGGTTTCATGTTTGGCTTTACAGCTGTGATGATTATTTGTCTGGCGGAGGTTGTTATAAACGCCTACGGTTTTTCAATATATCGCGTAAATGACGATGGTTTTCCAGGAAATGATGCGTCATCTGTCATAAGTTCTTTTGAAGCGTTTATTCTTTGTGATCCATCGGGGCTTTTAAGCTATATGAAGCTGCTTTTCCCATTTCTTTGTGCCTTGCCTTTTTCATTTTCAATACTTACAGACAAGGCAGCAAATACAGACACTTTGCTTTGCGCCTACTGTGGTAAAAGAAGATATCTGATTTCAAAAATTGCGGCTTCATTTATCGGATCATCATTGATATTCTTCATTCCAATTATGATAAACAATTGTTTGAACTATATCATCTTTGACAATTCTATGGGAGCAAATCTATTTAACCCCAACTGGCGGTGGAGCGGATTCGGGGTTATGCGTACAACGGACTATCCAAATGCCCCATTTGGTGATATTATAGCAGTTTCTCCATTTCTGTTTTGCACTCTTCACGCTTTTTTGTTTTCGATAATGTCCGGAGTGTTTGGTATACTTGCACTTGCTTGCTCGGTATTTTGCAGAAGAAATAAAGTGCTGACTTTTGGTACAGGTTTTTTGATAATTAATATAATGCAATTTCTTGAAAACTATACTCTGAATGACGATATAGAGAAAAAATACACCGCCTTGGATCCATTCATATATGTAACTTTCTATTATTGCGATGGCAAGACAGGTATGAACTACGGAGCATTTTTTATTTCTTTGGTAGCAGTAATTATTCTGAGTTCAGCTATGTTGATTTATTTCTGCAGAAAAGACTATATCTGAGGGGTGATAGAATGAAGAAAATGCTTTTGATGCTAGCCGTAATTATTCCAATATCGCTGATATTTAACGGTCAGGATTTCTGGAGTGCATTTGCTGAACGTCGCTTTGGTGAATCGGAAGAATGTTTTGATGTTTTGTTCTTTTGCAATGCTTTTGGATTTATTTACTTGCAAAATTCAAGCTTGGAATATATGCTGTATACTCTGACTGTCTGTGTACCATTTCTTTTCATGTTTGGACATACAATGTCAGACAACCTTAATGTCAGCGATATTTATGTTTTTATTCGAGAGAACAAGCGAACAAAATGGTTTATGAAAAATACTATACGGATATTCTGGCAAAGCACTATAATAACACTTGCAAATATCGCGATTATATGGTCTATGACAGCCAAAACGGCAATTATCAAGAAACCTGAAAATTTGGAAAAAATATTGTGGATAGCTGTTCTGATGATCATATACATTTGGATACTTATCATCGCTTCAAATTTCTTGTCAGCACTGTTTGGCAGTACCATCGGTTTAGCTTTGGGATCGGCACTTCATTATGTCTTTGTCATGGCTGCAAGGTATGGCTTTGAAAACAATTTTATCAAAAAAGTTGACCCGCTTGCCGTAGTTTTCAATGTAGTAGAGGACAGGGAAAACGTTGTTACGGCAGTGAGCACAATGATAGTTATTTTAGCTATTGTTTGTGCAATTTTCTGCTTATACGTGAATAAGTCAGATATTAGTCTTAAAAACAAAGAAATTATAGTATGAGTGGTGAATAATATGTCAGTGATAAAAGTTAAAAACGCAGTGAAGAGATTCAAAAGTAACACAGTCATAGATGATGTTTCACTTACGTTAAAAAGTGGAAACATATACGGATTCGTAGGTAGAAATGGCAGCGGAAAGACTATGTTGTTTAGAGCTATGTCGGGACTTATACATTTAACAGAAGGCAGTATTGAGGTAGACGGCAAAGTGCTCCATAAAGATATCGATGCCCTCCCCAGTGTAGGCATAGCCATCGAAAATGCAGGATTATTTCCGGAGTTTTCAGGGTATAAAAATTTAAAGATTTTGGCAGGAATAAAAAAGAAGATCAGTAAAGATAAAATTCGTGAAACCATCGCAGCTGTTGGACTTGATCCAGATGATAAACGTCCGATTAGGAAGTACTCATTAGGTATGCGTCAAAGAATACTTATAGCACAAGCTATAATGGAGGATCCGGATGTCCTGCTTCTTGATGAGCCTACAAACGGACTTGATGACAGCGGTGTTGATGAGATAAGAAAATTGATATCTGCCCAAGCGCAGCGCGGTGCTTTAGTTTGCGTTGCCAGTCACAATAAGGAAGATATAGCATTGCTGAGTAATAAAATATTCAGGGTTGATAACGGCAAAGTCAGGGAGGATCGAGAAATATGAAATTATTTCTTTCGTTACAAGCTGTACTGATTGCTATAACGGTAATACTTTGCTTTCATGCCAAGAGTCTGACAGATAATGTGGGAATAACTGAAATGAACAGTATTGAAAAGATACATCAAAGTGATTGTGACTACATTGCAGTAATACATGACACTGAAGAACTCGATGACAGGTTTACTCAGTTTGACCGTGAGAATGCAGATCTGGGAACTCAAACATATGGCACAGCAATTTTTATTGGAACGCCAAAGGACAGTTTCTCTTTTTCAAATAGCAGTACTTTCTGCACGATTGATGTGGATAAGGTCATAAAAGGTAATATCAAGACTAAGAGTATTAATGTAGAGATAAAAGGCGGGTTTTATTACGAGACTGAATCTGAACACATGGAACGTCTAAGTGACGCTAAGGATATGGAGATAGAAACACCTGCCGAAAGACTTTTCACTTTTGATTTGGGCGGTATGAATTTTATGAACCCTGGCAAAAAGTATCTCATTATTTCTCAAACCCTTGATTTAGGAGACAAGACTTTTTATAGGATAAATGGTTATATGATAAGCTGGCTGTGCCTTGATAAAACTGAAAGTAAAATTATGAAAACAGAATATGTATATTCGGATTGCTTTGATAATGAAATTTTTACTCCTGAACAAGAAATAATAGAGGCATTTTATTCAAAAAAAGAAAGCATACTGAATAAGTATTGCAAATAAAGAAAAAATAGCAATTTTGCCTTCCAGATAAATCGTTTTGGAGTATTTTGTCACATTAAAATAATTATATAATTACTGAGTTTGGTTTGCGGCTGAAAATCAAAAACTTCACTGATATGCCAAGTATAGCGGAAGGTAGAAGTCTTATTTATGTGATGCGTGAAAAGAAAGCTCCCGATAAAAGCCTTATTACAATTGAACTTACCCCAAAAACTCATAAAATACGACAGAAGCTTCTGGCTTATAATTGACCGATAAGAAATAAAGCACAGACTGAATTCATAGAAAGATGGCATAAGCACGTTCTTGAATGTGTTTGATCAACAACATAAGCGTCTCACTTTTATGTGAGGCGTTTTTTATTCGGGCCTTTTTCATGAAATTATAACGTCTGATATCATTCTAAATATTCATCTATAATATTTACAGAGTTTATTTGTTGATAACTGGAGTAATCAAATTTTTTGATTAAGATGAACATCAAGAAATAAGCTTCAAGAATTACTATATATAATATTTTTGGAGGTAATAATTATGAGTCACTATTCATTGATCGCAATAGGATTTGAAAATGAGGAAGATCTGGAGAATATGATGTCTATTTACGACGAATCCCGAAAAGTCGCTCCTCATATCGACATGACGAAAGAAAAAATTTACGAAAATGCACAAGCTTTCTATCAGGAAAAATGCAAGCTTATTGAAGCATATGAAAGAAATCCTGAAAAAGCAGTTGCTGAGCATGGAGAAAGAGCTAAGGAATTTTATGAAAACCGTCATATCGATGGGTATTTGGGTTGTTACGAAAATCCTGAAGATTATTATAAACAGATTATATCGCATCGAAAAACAGACAGAAATGGAAATGTATTAACGATGTCTAATTCTGAAGCCAAGTGGGATTATTATGATGTAGAAAAAGAAACAACGATCGGGAAAATAAAAGAAGAGTATAGAAAAGCACGAGAGAAGTTTGATTCGTCCAGGCTCGAATTTATATGGAATGTAGTGGTTAATGGCATCAAACCTGAAAAAATGGATCTTGATCATTTCATGTTGCTGTGGGGCGTTCCTTCTAAAGAAGAAATGTTGAAGCTGTATAAAAGTAAAGAAGAGTATATTTCTTTTCACAGAGATACTTTCTGCCCTTCTTACAGTGTGCTCTTGCCTGAAGGCTGGTTTGAACCGGGAACAGTAGGAAGCTTTGGTTTAAGTACTGCGAGTCCCGCGGAGGAGCACGAATTTCGTAAAAATTATTATAAGGAATTCATTGAACCCTATGACGATGATACAAATGTTTTTGTGATTGATTGTCACATTTAAGACGAATCAAATAAAGGAGATATAGTTATAGCCAATAAATTTTCTGACATAGATCTTTGCTTCGCAAAGATTGATGATATAGTAGAAAGAAAATGATCTTTCACGGTGAACTATGGAGCAGTCAGGAAATAGATGAGTTTTATAGCGAACGAGACTTTGAGACAGAATTGAGTCGTATCACAATATTTGATAAAACTATTTTTGATTTTCAGACAATGAAATTTTTCCTAAAATGAATGTTCATTGAATCAACAAAGCGCTTCTCTCTTTTGGGGAGGAGCGTTTTTACTTGCTATAATAATCTGTTATAATACTATTAGATTCATTCTTTGATAATCGGAGTTATTAAAAATGGATCTAATTTAATTATAACGGAGGAATAAACAATGAACTACAAAAACGGGAAATATATTCTTGATGACGGACACATCGTTCCGTCTTATGAAGCGATACAGATCTATAACGTAGTGGAATTCAATTCACGCAAAGAAGAAGTGTATGATATGTACCTAAGCGTCAACAAAGACAAAAAGATCCCGGATGATTTTTTTGAATCGGTCAAATTGAGAGAACTTACTGATGATTATATCGATGCTATAACAAACGAAAATGATAATTTATCCGACATTCTATATAATGTCGTAAAATCAGGATGCAAAAAGGAGATATAAAATAATGGATAGGTATTTCATCTCTCACAATTATCGAGTTATAAATTATGATTAAAAAATACAATTAGATCCAATCTTAACGGCTCTGCTTTATTGCAGGGCTGTTTTTATCGGATCAAAAATTCAAATATAATAATTACAGAATTCATTTTGATGACTTGGAGTGTCAGAAAAAATTGAATTACTATTTATATTACGGAGGAATAAATATGACACTGATACAGAAAGTGATCAGGCTGTTAAGTATAAATCATGATGGTCTGACGACGAAAGAATTATACGAAAAATTACCGGAATATTCTCCTACCGGCATAAGAGGAGTTATTTCCAGATATTTGAGAACAAACGAAACTCCAGCTTTTGAAAGAAAAGAAGCTGGAGTCTTTGTCTTGATAGAAGTTATAAAGGCAGAAAAGAACGAAGAAGGTATAAGTCTCAGTTATAGAGCATCATATGATACTTTGGAAAATGGCAGTGTTGATCTCTTTTATAAAGATGTATTTGTAGAAAACGAAATGATAGAAGAGGGCGTATACGAACAAAGAAGAGCATTTGCAGATGAACAGGACTTCTTTAATGCAAAGATAAACTTGCAGGCAGTGCTGGCTCATGCTGATGCTAAGACTATACTGAACAAACTTAAAACAGAGTCCTTTGATATGATACTTACCGACCCGCCTTACAGGGTAATTTCAGGAGGGACAGGCGGTAAAAACGCACCCAAAGGAATGCTGAGCAAAAATGACGGAAAGATATTCGATAACAACGACATACAGTT